>JABSSR010000023.1:0-8357 GCA_013213965.1 Verrucomicrobiales bacterium
TAAGAAGGCTGCTAAGCGTAAGCCTGCTAAGAAGGCTGCTAAGCGTAAGCCTGCTAAGAAGGCTGCTAAGCGTAAGCCTGCTAAGAAGGCTGCTAAGCGTAAGCCTGCTAAGCGCAAGGCCGCTAAGAAGCGTAAGTAGCTTTGCTACTTTGAGCGCATCTCATAGTAACCTCACGCTAGCGCTCACAGGAGAATTTATTTTTTCTGAGTTTCAGCAAGGAGGATCACAAAAGCTCTGGCTCGAAAGCGCCAGAGCTTTTTTATCCTTAATTTTTGCTTAACGAGGAAAATAATAATAACTGCAATTGGAAATGGGTTGAGTATCCTTGCCCTGCATGTAATTAATTACTATTAATATGCGCGGTTAGCTCAGGGGTAGAGCACCACATTGACATTGTGGGGGTCACTGGTTCAAATCCAGTATCGCGCACCATTTAATTGTATTTTGATGGATAGAATTGAAGTGTCTTAATGTTCATGCTCTTCAAAATGAAACTGCTTGGGGTTAGAGATAGGTGTTTTTTTATAAGTGCGGCCCCAGAATTCACTAAATGTTTCTTGATTGATACGGTTTTCAACAAAGTTTTGGAGATGAATTCGAATCTCATCTGGTATTTCATCGAACAAGACTGATTTTTTATGAAGGCTTGCTAAGCGATCACCAGAACTAGAACCGCCAACAAACATTGCATATTTATTAGGCGCTCTACCGACAAATGCAAAATCTGCATTATATGGCCTTGCACACCCATTTGGACAACCAGTCATTCTGATTAAGATTTGATCTTTGTCTAAGTTGAATTCACTTAAGAGAGAATCAATCGAATCTAATAATGTATCAAAAACGCGTTCGCTTTCTGCAAGAGCAAGACCGCAAGTTGGTAAAGCCACGCAAGCGTGTGCGGTTTGTCGGGTAGCGGTAAAATCATCTCCCGTTTCTATATTGGAATCTCTTAAAATCTGATCAATATCTGCACGATTACTTTTATCTATATCGTAAAAGTAAATGTTTGCATTTGGTGTGATTCGGACTGGCCGATTAAATTTTAGCGCAATTTGGCGAAAAGCAGTGCGGTTTTGTTTTTCTTCATTATCGCTAATTCTTCCTTGTGGTACATGAATGCCAACGAAGAGTTTTCCGTCTCCTTGTTCGTGCCAGCCTAACTGATCTGAAACTGTATCAAAATTTACTTTTTTGATTTCCTCGGTAGGGAAATTGATGAGTTGGAGGACTTCTTTCCTGAACCAGTCAATACCTCTTTCTGTTACAAGATATTTCAAACGTGCATGTTTACGATCTGTTCTATCTCCGTTATCTCGTTGTACAAGAAGAATTGATTCACATGCTTTTGCGATATCTTTTTTTGAACAGTAAAATAATGGTTTAGCCAGGCATGGGTAAGTTGTCTCTATGCCATGGGTCATTCCGAAACCACCACCAACATAAATTGAATAACCGAGCACTTCATTATTCTCAGTATGCATAACTAACCCAATATCTTGAGTGTACAGATCAACATCATTACGAGGAGGTATAGCGATGCCAATTTTGAATTTTCGGGGTAAATATAGCTTCCCATAAAGCGGTTCATTGTCTGACTCATTTACATGATTAGCATCAAGTTCTAACTTTTCGCCATCTAACCAGATCGAACTGTAAGCACTTGTTTCTGCAGTGAATATCTCACTTATCTCATTTGCTAACTCAAGGGCTGATGCGTGAGCTTCATCTTTTATTGGAGCTGCGGGGCCCATAGTGTTTCGAACGACATCTCCGCATGCGCCCCATGTTGTTAACCCGCAATCAGATATATATCTAATTGCGTCGCGTAGATGCCCTTTTAAAATGCCGTGTAGCTGAATTCCTTGTCTTGTAGTCAATCGCATCGTTGCATTCCCGATCTCATCAGCCATAGAGTCGTGTGCGAGATATTGTTCTGGAGTGAGTGTTCCTGAAGGCATTTTGGTGCGAACCATAAACATCCATTCTTTATCAAGCTTTTGTTTGCGACGTTCTCTGCGACTGTCTCGATTGTCCTGTTGATAGCTGCCGTGAAATTTTAGTAATTGGTATTCGGCTTCTTGGAAATGTGATTCGTCTGAAAGTAGAGTTTCAACAATTTCACCATAGAGCCCTCGGCTCTCAGCTTTGATTTCTTCTACGCTTTGACGTGCCATACAAATTTGAGGTGTTCGTTTCTTTGTGGTAATTAGCGAAATCTAATTTTGCTTAGAGTTTTAGTAGATTGTCAGTTTTATAGGTAAAAATAAGGGCATAAAGGATACACCCTATTCTCTATAGGTAAACTCTAGGATAGAGCTTTTTATTGAGTTTGTTTCTAATGTCTATCTTCAACTGAAATGAAGTCGCATTGGAATCATTTTTGAGAATTGAAATCCTTCTTTACTAAAGAAATTTTGCGATTCCTCACTTATTTTATCGGTTAAGAGGGTAATACGTTTAAAATCTTTTTGCTGTGCAAATTCTTTAACTGCTGTCAGGAGTTTTTTCCCATAACCTTGTCCACGGTTCATGGGATGAATTATGAAATCTTCTAGCAGAAGGACCAATCCTCCTTCAGCAGTGCTTATAGTAAAGAGCATATTTACCATGCCGATAATTTTAGATTCATTTCTTATAACTAGAATTCTTCCACGATGAGGATGTTCTAGGATTAATTTAAGGCCTTCTTCTTGTTTGTCTGAATCGGGTTCGAAATCACCTTCCATTTCAAACAGTTCCATTAGGAGTTGTATGAGTTGAGGTAAATCATCCAAAATTGCTGGGGCAATTAGAGTTTTACTAGGTAAATCTACTTTTTCTTGAGGCATTAGGCTAAGCCAAATTAACAGGTATCAATGATTTGTATAAATAAATTATCATGAGTGAAAATTTAATAGTTATTACTTTTCACTATATTAATTTTACTAGGAAAAACAGGTGGTAAAGTTCGTAATTTGTCGTTGCGTGTCAGTTTTTTGAAATCACAGAGTATTTATCATGGAAAGAATTTATTTAATGATCAGGTGGATAAAATAGAATTAATTGGCGGGATCGATAAGTGATTTAGTTTTTTGATGCTATTAATTATAAAGTATTAGATGATAATAGAAAAAGCACTCCAGGATTAACTGCAGTGCTTTTTAGTTGAGGCCCCACATTATGCCGACTGCGGAAGTTAAGGGCTCACGTTTCCCGGTGAATTCCAGGTGGGTGGCCGCCTTGCTGAAATCTGCCTTCCAGTGAAGGCCTGACATCAAACAACCGACTAAGCCTCCCTTTTATGTACTAACGGGCCGGGCCCATGTGATCCGCGAACGCGAACACCGCAGGGTCATCTCAAAACAAAAAATCAAAGAACGGTTCTTGGTGATTAATATTCCCAAGAATATATTTTCAGCGGAATTCAATTGGCAGTTTTGTTTTTAATTTACTGAGAACTTTCTCATGCTCTGTATCAACTTCCGCTGATTTTAATGTGCGCTCATGATTGCGATAGGTCAATGAATAAGCAATTGATTTTTTATTTTCATTCATCTGATTTCCAGTTTCATCGTAAAATAGATCAAAGAGTTTAAATGATTCTAGTAGATTGGAATCTATTTCTCTTAAGACTTTTTCAATTTCTATATTAGGTAATGAATAAGGCAACTCCATGGCGATGTCGCGTCGGACTGCGGGATATTTTGGCAAATCTTGATAGATAATCTGTCTGGAGCTCTCTTCGAAAACCAAATTTAAATTTATTTCTGCTACAAATATTGGATGTCGAGCATCTATCTGGCGGGCTCTTGAAGGTGCGATTTGGGCAGCGCATCCTATAGCTTTATTGTTTATTGTAATGTTGGCAATGAATGCCGCATTAGCTTCCTTTTGGTCAGCAAGGCTTAATTCTATAGGTCTATTTATTATTCGTTCTAACACACCTTTTAATGTGAAAAAACCAGCCGGTTCTGGAGATGGATCAAGCCATGAGTTTTGGTCTGGTCCAGAAACGAGAATGGCTAAATGCTGAGCCTCCTCGGTTATTTCTTTTCCAGGGAATACAGTGCCTGTTTCAAAAAAGCGTAATCTTTCTGCTCCTTGATGAAGATTACGTTCTGAAATATCAAGTAAAGAGGCGATCAGTCCAGGGCGCATGTGCGTAAGATCATCGCTCAGTGGATTTTTAATTGCAATGGCATTGCAATTATCAGTACACACACAATCAACGATCTTGAGTTCTGAGGTTAGTTTAATTGTGCGCGCTTCATAGAAGCCGATTGATGAAAGTTCGTTAGCTTTGGCTTCAATGAAATCGAAGAAATGATCAGCTTCTGAAGATTTAGAGAACCAGCCAGCTTGGCGTGATGGAATATTGTCGATTCCATATGCTCTGGCGATTTCTTCGTGTAGATCAGCAGGTCGAGTTAAATCGCTGCGAAAACTAGGAATTTCCCATTCAGAAATGTTATCTTTTTCGTTTATTTTTTTTAGCTTTAACTTTTCAAGTATCGCAAACATTTCTTGGTTCTTTAAATGATGCCCAAGAAGCTCTCTGCATTTTTCTGCATCTAATGGAACATTTGGCGGGACTTCTGCAGCTTCGCCAAAAACAACTATTTCTTTTTCTGCTCTTCCCCCAGCTAATTCTAATATTAATTTCGTAGCTAATTCCGAAGCACCAATTACTTGAGAGGGATCCACACCCCTTTCGAATCGATAACTGGAGTCGCTAGAGAGGCCAAGGCGCCGACTGCTTTTTCTTATTGATGACGGAATAAAGTAAGCAGATTCGAGGAGCACATCCTGAGACTTTTCTGTGATTCCTGTGTTAGCTCCCCCCATTATTCCAGCAATCGCAATTGCTTTCATATCATCCGAAATGACTAGATCATCTATGCTGAGATCATAGTTTAAATCATCAAGTGCGGCGAATTTCTCACCCTCCTTTGCCGGTCGAACACAAATCCCTCCTTTGAGGCCATTGCTGTCAAAGGCATGCAAAGGTTGCCCCATTTCCATCATAACGAAGTTTGTGATGTCCACAATGTTATTGATTGAGCGTAGTCCGATTGATTCAATTTTTGTTTTGAGCCAACAAGGGCTTTTTGACACCTTCACATTTTTGATTAGCCGAGTAGTATAAAAGCTGCATTTTTTTGGATCTAAGTTGTTAATTTCTGATTTATCTGCGATCCGATGCGGGGTTTCGGAAACTGCATAATCAGAATTTCCTTTTAAGTTTTTGCCAGACAAAGCAGATAATTCTCGAGCTATACCTAGGTGACTGAGGCAATCAGGACGATTGGGGGTAATTTCAAGATCAAAAATTGTTGGGTATATCGTATTAAGAGATTCACCAATTTCAGATTCTGTTGGTAAGATCCATAGTCCTTGATCATCTTCTCCTCCCAGTTCCTTTTGACTGCATAGCATGCCATGAGATTCAGTACCTCTCAGTTTACTTTGTGTGATGGAAAGCTCTTTTCCAAGTTTGGCGCCAGGTAATGCGAGGGGGACCTTATCCCCTATTTTAAAATTCTTAGCCCCACATACGATTTGGCGTAAATCTTTATTACCATCGTCTACCATGCAGACTGATAGTTTATCAGCGTTATCGTGAGGTTTTATATTTTTAATTTCTGCAACAATGACTTTGTCAGGCATTGTTATGATACTTTCTACTTCAATGCCTGCGAAAGTCAGAAGATGGTCAAGTTCTTCTGGCGAGTAAGATGTTAGGTCAATATGTTCGCCTAACCAATCGAGTGAAACTTTCATGCGAATTGGTGAAGGAATCTTGTGTCGTTTTCGATGAGTAGACGGATGTCGGAGATTCCCCAACGTATCATAGCTAGCCTTTCTAATCCAAGACCAAATGCGAATCCTGAAACTTGATCTGGTGAATAGTTATTATCGCCTCGTGATTTATTTACTTCGATGAAGACATTGGGATCAACCATTCCGCAACCAGCGATTTCAATCCATTTGGGTTGTTTGCCTTGAACTTGAAGTAAAATGTCGATTTCAAAACTGGGTTCTGTAAAAGGGAAAAAATGAGGGCGAAATCTTATTTGTGTTTTTTTCCCAAAAATTGAGTGCAGTAAATATTCGAGGGTTCCTTTTAAATCAGCAAGAGACACATTTTTATCTACGTATAATCCTTCGAGTTGATTGAATTGACTTAAGTGGGTCGCGTCAATCTCATCCCTTCTATAGGCGGCACCTGGTGAAATAATCCGAACTGGGGGTTCGTTCTTTTGCATTGTTCGTATTTGAACTGTGGAAGTATGTGTACGGAGAAGACGGCCATCAGCAAAATAAAATGTATCACTTTCGTTTCTTGCTGGATGATCCGCCGGAGTATTCAACGCATCGAAACAATACCATTCTGTTTCTATTTCAGGTCCACTAGCTAATGAAAATCCCATTCTTCTAAGTGCATTTATTGCTTCACTCAGTATTTGTGAAATGGGGTGACGTCCGACTCTTGGTAACGGAGTTCCTGGCAGAGTTACGTCTATATTTTCACCTACTTTTCTATCTTCTTCTTCTTGAATATTTAAGACTTTAACTTCTAAGGCATCATTGATGGCTGTCCTTGTTTTGTTTAATGCTTTTCCCGCAGCGGGTTTTTCTTCTTTGCCAAGATCTTTCATCTTGGCGGCAATGATTGTAACTATTCCTTTTTTACCAAGAAAAGTAAGCCTCAATTTATCTAGTTCATCAATTGTGCACGCATTAGAGATTGCTAATGTCGCATCTTTTAGAATGTTTTCGAGTTCTTCGACCATATCATTCTGTGAGCAAGTATTACGACCTCAAATTCTGGATCGTATATTACTTTGCTGCTATATTGTTGATAGCTATGAGAATCAGGAAGCTGCTTTCTTATTATCTAGAGCCGATTTTGCCTGATTTACTAAACCATCGAAAGCGTGATCATCATGAATAGCTATGTCTGACATGATTTTTCTATCAAGCTCAATGCCCAGTGATTTAAGTCCTTCCATGAATCGGCTATATGTAATGCCACGGGAACGGCATGCTGCATTGATACGTTGTATCCATAGTGCACGGAAAGTGCGTTTATGGTTTTTCCGATCCCGATACGAGTATGTCATTGCTTTGCGGACGGCGTCTTTTGCAAAGCGATATTTTTTTGAACGAAAACCACGAAAACCTTTGGCTTTCGCGAGCATTCTTTTGCGTCTTTTTCGGCTGGCTGGGGAATTAGTTGCTCTTGGCATTTTTCGGTCAGGTTGTTTGGTTTAATATTTTCACCTAAGGTCTCACCTGTACGATTAGATCCCGCTTACCGGGGATCAGACCTTTAGGTTGTTGTCTTTGGTTGATTTAAAAATCGATAAAAGACTATTTATGCAGGATGCGGATTAGTGGCTGAATGGTAGATTTTCGCGAAAACGCGGTAGGTCCGCTGCTGAAACAAGAGTTGCCTTTCCTAAATTACGCTTACGTTTGCGATTTTTATTAATGAGCAGGTGTCGTTTTCCTTGTTTGTGGCGCAACATTTTACCCGTGCCAGTCACTTTGACTCGCTTGGAGATTGCCTTGTGCGTTTTGCTTTTACCAGCCGTTCTAGCCATGGGGCCAAGAAAATAGCGGAAAGAGCGAATCTAGCAACCGCTTTTTGCCGCTTCCTTATTAATTTTTATTAAGTAAGTATTCTAATTTAGCTAATAATTAAGTTTACTTTACTAATAATTTTAATCAAAATAAGATGAATTTCTTTAATTAATGGCTGGAATTTCAAATAGTGAGATAGGAGTAGGAGTAATATCCAGACTATCGATTCAAAATATCCACTTGAGGAGTGCCATTGATCAGGTGGAAGAAGGAGTTATTATTTTGGAATTGCACCCACAGCATGGGTCGGGGCCATGTATAGTTTTTGCGAATCGGGGAATTGATGAATTGTCGGGATTTTCTACTGAAGAACTTCTAGGTTGTCCGTTATCCCGTTTGTTTGGTCCAGAAAAATTACAAGCACTGCTTGAAAAGCTCAATGCGGTGGCAGAAGTGGCTAAAAAGGAGAATGGTATTGTAGTTTTTGAGTTTACAAATAATCTTCTAAGAGCAAAAGAAAGATCACCGATATTATGTCGATGGCGTGTGAGTTGTGTATTAGACGAAGGTGGTCGTCCTGTGAACTTCTTGCTTTCAGCGGCCCGTGTATCTATGGCTAAAGGATTTCATTCTGCAAAAATAAATGCGAAAAATGATGGCTTAAATATTGCAGTGGATGGAATTGATGAGAACTCAAGAGAGAATTTTTTGGGTCGAGTAGAAGCACTGGCTATTTCTGCAAGTGGTTTTGCGCATGACTTCAAAAATATACTCACAACAATAGTTG
>JABSSR010000023.1:8457-23488 GCA_013213965.1 Verrucomicrobiales bacterium
CGTGGTTTGTATCCGATTGAGTTGAAATATTTTAGATCTTTATCTGAGAAAAACTTATCCAGGTTTTGATCACAAGAGCGGTATTTTTCAATGCTTGATTTGAACGTAGTTAAAAATTTTTTTTCCCAGATGAAATTGTCCATAATTCTATTTATTTGTAGTTGGAGATTAATTGATTCTTCAAGAAGTTCACAGTTTCAAGGTCAAGATATGATGAAAATTGTGAGCATGGTAATAAGGCAACTCAATTAAACGTTTGTTTGAATTATTTCTAAACCGTGCTAATTAAGTTAAATAGTGCCTATAGCTCAGCGAGAGTCAATATCTTCATCAACAACAGCCACCAAAATGCGACTGTTGGATGTGTCTGGGAGGCTGTTCGCTGAGAGTGGTTTTGATTCAGTTTCACTGAGGCTAATAACTGAGAATGCTGAGGCTAATCTTGCCGCAGTCAATTATCACTTTGGATCCAAAGAAGAACTCATAGCTGCTGTTGTGGAGAAATTAGTTGGTCCAGTGAACCAAAGAAGATTGGCGTTGTTGCGGCAAATAAATTTAGATGTTTCTGGAGCGTGTCAATCTATAGTGGAGGCATTTATTGATCCAGTTATTGAAGCCGCTTCGCGTGGAGATGAAGAGGATCAGAGGTTCTGCAAATTAATGAGTCGATGCATTGCGTCACGTGATGAGCGAATCACTAGTTTAGTCTTGCGTCAATTTCCTGAAGTGCTGGCAAAATTTGTTGATGCTTTGAGATTAGTATGTCCATGGATCAGTTCGGATGTAGCGCATATGAGAATTATGTTCATGGCTGGAGCCATGGCGCATTCATTGTTTCATTATGATAAACTCGTAATAATCTCTGAGGGACGGTGTGAAATATCATCGCTAGATAGTCTTCGGAATGAATTAGTTCAATTTCTTTCTGCTGGCATGTCGGCTGGAACATCAAAATAAAGATGAAACGAACGGAGATCTATAGAGTTAAAATGGTTCGTTTTTTGCATAAATTTTTAATAGTTGTAGTATTTATTTTTTCAGGGTGCGTTGCAAAATCTCCTCCCAAGGTGAAGGAAGCTTTAGAATTGAAATTACCTCCATCCTATCAAAGTAAATTGGATGTTTTTGATTCCGATACAAATTGGATTAAGCAGATTTCTAAGGATGGTGAATTAGAAAAATTGATAGAAGAAGTACTTTTAAATAATTGGGATTTCAAAAAAGCTGCTACAAACGTTCAAAGGGCTGCTGCAAATGCGAAAATATCAGCTTCTAAAAAGTATCCAAAGTTCAGTGGAGGTCTTGGCGGTGCACGTACAGAGCGATCTTTTTTAGGTTTCCCTTTCGGTGGCGATCAGGAATCTTCTGAAGCTAAGCCTAGAGTCTCAAAGTCTCTCTTTAGCAGTTACGGAATGTCTCTAGATATGAATTGGGAAATTGATTTGTGGGGTAGAATGCGGACAGGTCAGGAGGCATTTATTGCTGAATTTGAAGCTTCTGCCAATGAGCTAAAGGGATTCAAAGCTTCTCTTGTTGGTCAAACTGCAAAGATATGGTTTTCTTTGCTAGGGGCTAAAGAGCAGGAAGAACTGGCATTGCGAAGTTTGGCTAGTTTCAAGGAAACTCAGCGTATGTTACGAGATGCCTTTGAAGCTGGAAACGGAGCCGCTTCACAAATTCGGCTGGCAGCTTCTGATGTTGAGGTTGCTGTTGCATTATTAGAACAGCGGAAATCGCAAGTCAGAGCTGCGGCTAGACAATTGGAAATTCTCTTGGGACGTTATCCTGGAGGCATTATAGAGGCTACAGGTGGGCTTCCGCAGATGCCTCCCCCTCCTCCTCCTGGTATTCCTTCTGATTTATTAAATCGTCGTTTGGATATAATTGCGGCCGAACGTCGTTTGGCAGCAGCAGACAAGCGTATTAAAGAGGCTAAGTTGGCTCTTTTTCCACAAATTTCTCTTACTGGTAGCGGAGGTACAACGAGTGAAAAATTAAGAGATCTTACTGACTCTGCATTTGGTATATGGAATATTGGTGGTCAAGCGGGTCAGCAGTTTTTTAGAGCTGGAGAAATTTTGGCTAATGTGAAACTTCGCCAGATCATGAAAACTGAAGCATATATAGATTATCAGAGTGAAGTGTTAGAAGCATTGCGTGAGGTTGAGACTTGTCTTGATAATGAGGTTATCTTGAGAAATAGATGGAATGCTTTGTCGCGTGCCGAAGACAATCTTATTGAAGCATATAAACGCTCTATTGATGAATACCGGCGAGGTATTGGGAGTTCAACGAATTTACTTTTCACTCAGAGGCAAATGTTAAGTGTCAGTTCGCAAGTTCTAGAAATACGGCGAATGAGGTTAGAAAATCGTATAAATTTGCATTTAACGCTTGGGGGTAATATCAAAAGTAAACAATGAAAAAATCCGCTCAAATAATACTGATTGCAATCATAGGGATCATCACTGCATTTGTCTATTTTGGTCTTATTTTGACAAAGCCTGTTGCCGAAATTAAAGAACGCAAGCGGATCATTCCTGTAGTCGAGGTATGGGAAGCTAAAATTTCCACTTATGAGGTAATAATAAAATCTCAGGGAGTTACTAAACCAAAACGATCTACTATCCTTGCTGCAGAAGTTTTTGGCAAAGTGGTTGCAGTGTCTCCAAAATTTGAAGTAGGTGAAAATTTTGATGAAGGAGAGATTATTTTGGAGATTGATCGGGCTGATTATGAAGCAGCTGAATCTCAGGCTGCTTCAGTTTTAGCTGATGCCAAACTGGCTCTGGAAAAGGAAAAGGCTCTAGCAAAACAGGCTCTCATCGATTGGAAGGCTCTTGGTGGTGATGGGTCTCCTAATGATCTTGTTCTTAGAAAACCACAAATGCAGAGCGCCCTAGCAAAGGTTATTGCTGCAAAGGCTGGGTTTGAAAAAGCGACTCGTGATCTTGATCGAACTAAAATCCGTAGCCCTTACAAATGTCAAGTTAGAGAGACATTAGTGGAATTGGGTTCAACTTTAGCTGCGGGATCGGCAGCGGCTTCAGTGATCAGTGCCAATGATTTTGAATTGAGATTACCTGTTTCTCTTGAAGATTATGCGTTTATGGATGATATAGCAGGAACTCCGCTAACATTTGAAGCTAACATTGCAAATGTGCTTTATCGTTGGGAAGGAGAGCTGACAAGAACAGAAGGTCAGGTGGACCGATCAAGTCAGTCGGTGTTTCTTGTTGCAAATGTTAATGTTATTGAGGGAGATAAATTTCTTTCTCCGGGATTGTTCCTTAATGCGAAAATTAATGGGAAAAAACTTAAGAATATTTATGCCTTACCACGTAGGGCATTATATGGAAAAAATAATATTATTGTAGTCAATTCTAAGAATAAAGTATCTTTCAGGGAAGTGGTAGTGGTTAGAACGGAGCGTGATAGGGTGATCATTAGTGACGGTATTTCAAAAGGGGAAAGAATAGCTACGACTCCGATTCCGAATGTTATTAACGGGATGGAGGTTAATCCTAGTAATTCAAGTAACTCAGTGATCAATAGTGATCTGATTGAGAAAGGTAAGAGCTGATCAGATGAGGCATCTAATTCGTTGGTTTTCCAGGAACAGTGTTTCTGCCAACTTTCTTATGGCTGCTATTTTGATAGCGGGCATTACTACTTGGTTTAAGCTCAAAAAAGAAATATTTCCAGAAACGTCTACGAACGTTGTTTCTGTTGGCGTTCCTTATCCGGGAGCAACGCCAGAGGAAGTAGAGAAAGGCGTATGTATACCGATTGAGGAAGCGATTCGTGACGTTGAGGGTGTTGATATCATGCGCTCCACAGCTGCTAATTCATATGGAGTAGTTTATGTTGAGGTTTCTAGCGGTTCCAATGTTAGAGATGTTCTTGATGATATTAAGACTCGTGTCGATTCAATTGAGAATTTTGCAGAGAACACTGAATCTCCACTATATGAAGAAGTATTGATTAAGAACCAGGTACTGACTGTTGCGATATCTGCTGATACTGATGAGAGAACACTACGTGGATATGCAGAAAAGATACGCGATGGGATTTTGGTGTACAAACCGCCAAAACCAACTGGTTGGCTAAACAGGATGATATCTTCATTTCGCGAATCCAGCGGAGTTACTCAGGTGGAGCTTTCTGGTCTCCGACCCTACGAAATTTCAATTGAGCTTTCAGAAGATAATATGAGGGCTTATGGGGTCACTTTCTCAGCAGTTGCGGATGCTGTTAGGGCTTCTTCAATTGACCTTCCGAGTGGTGCAGTGAGGACTGATGCTGGGGAAGTACTTATTAAGGCAGAGTCAAAGCGATATAGTACAGCAGACTTTGAGAAAATTCCTGTTATTACTAGGCCTGACGGTGCGGTGGTATTTCTCGGTGATATTGCAACGATAGTAGATGAATTTGAAGACGTTGACTTAATTAGCCGTTTTAATGGTAAAAATGCGGCAGCATTACAAATTTATAGAGTAGGCAAAGAAGACACTTTGGAGGTAGCAGAATCTGCAAGAAGATATTTAGAAGAGATCCGACAACAACTTCCGGAAGGAGTTTTTGTGGAGATTTGGAATGACAATTCACAATATCTTCAAGGACGTCTTGATCTACTTAGAAAGAATGCTTTATGGGGTCTCTTGTTGGTTCTGATTATTTTATCATTATTTCTTCGCCCTAGTTTAGCTATCTTAGTGACTGTTGGTATTCCGGTTTCTTTTGCAGGTGCTATATGGATGATGCCTACTACAGGGATTTCAATTAACATGATTACTCTTTTTGCATTTATATTAGTGTTAGGAATTGTTGTTGATGATGCTATTGTGGTTGGTGAAAATGTATACCGCCGTATTAGGAATGGGGAAAATCCTAGAGATGCTTCTTGGAAAGGAACTCATGAAGTTGGAGTGGTTGTTATTTTTGGTGTTTTAACAACAGCCGTTGCATTTACTCCAATGCTTGGGATTAGCGGGATCAGCGGAAAGATATGGAGGAATATTCCCTGGATCGTTATTCCAACTCTGCTTTTCTCCCTTATTCAATCCAAGCTTATCCTTCCTGCTCACCTTGCATTGCTAAGACCGGTAAGTGATAAAGAGAGTCGCAACCCAATACTAAAAGTGCAGCGGAAAATGGCGAAGGGATTGGAAACATTTATTGATAAATTTTATAGACCAACTCTTAAATTGGCTCTTGGAGTGAGATATGTGGTGATTACTATTTTCATAGCTTTATTTTTTATTGCGATAGGATTGGTGAAAGGAGAGAGAATTAAATGGGAATTCTTCCCTGAGGTCGAAGCAGAGATTATTTCAGCAAAAATTAAAATGGTTGAAGGGATTGCTTTTGAGACAACGTCAGAGGCGGTTGAGCGTATTGAAGAGGCTGCAATTAAACTAAATGAAAAATATTCAAATAATTTTGTTCAACCATTAATTATTAATATGTTAGCGACGGTTGGAAGCCAACCCTTTAAGACAGGATTTAGTCCAGTCACTCCAACTGGAGATAATCTGGGTGAAGTTACTCTTGAAATATTACCAGGGTCAGAAAGATCAATTACAGCTAGAGAATTAGCCGCTGAGTGGCGGAAATTAACGGGTCTTATACCGGCGACTTCAGAGATTTCATTTCAAAGTCAATCAGCTGGTTCCGGGAATGCTATTGATTTGGAACTATCTGGCGATGATACAGAGGAATTAATTATGGCAACAGAAGAGGTTAAAGATTCTTTATCTCAGATTGATGGGATTATTGATATAAGCGATTCAAATAATCTAGGTAAGCGTCAGGTGGTACTTAAGTCATTGCTTCCTGCAGGAGAATCTATGGGGTTACGTTTATCAGATGTTGCAACACAGCTCAGGCAAGGTTTTTACGGTGAAGAGGTTCAAAGACTGCAGCGTGGAAGAGATGAGGTAAAGGTCATGGTCCGTTATCCAAAAGGAAATCGTTCCTCCTTGGAAGATGTAGAACAAATTAAGATAAGGACGGGAGCAGGGCATGAAGTTCCTTTATCTGCGTTGGTGAATTTTGAAGAGGGTCGTAGTAAATCAGTTATTAGACGTACAGAGCGAGTGCGTACAGTTCGTATTGCGGCTGATATTGACAGAGGAAATCCAAAGGCTAATGCCAATCAATCCAGAAGAACTCTTGAAAATGAGACATTAACAACATTAACTGAAAGATTCCCTGGGATTAAGTATGCGTTCTACGGGGAGCAGAAAGATCAGGCAAGAAGCATGGAAGAGTTAAAGTCCAGTTCCATATTTGCTTTGTTAGCAGTTTTTGTCTTAATGGCTATACCATTAAGATCTTACATCCAACCTTTAATAATAATGAGCGTTATTCCATTCGGTATTGTTGGCTCGATATTAGGACATATATTAATGGGTGCAAACATAAGCATAATGTCGATGTGTGGAATTGTTGCTCTTTCGGGTGTAGTGGTAAATGATAGTTTAGTCCTTGTTGACTATGTTAATCGTCATAGAATTAAGGGTGAGTCGGTTATTACTGCTGCATGGGAGGCTGGAGCAGCAAGATTTCGCCCAATCATACTAACTTCGCTGACAACTTTTGCGGGGCTTAGTCCTATGCTTTTTGAGACAGATTTGCAGGCAAAGTTTCTAATACCAATGGCTATTTCTCTTGGTTTTGGCATTTTGTTTGCAACAGCCATTACGCTTATTCTTGTACCATCTATATACTTGGTCCTTGAGGATGTTAAGGGTTTACTTATAAAACCAGAGAAACTAAACAGGTGGGAGGAAAGGTGTAGACTTGATGCGGCTGAACTGAAAAGGTATGAAGATGATGAGTAGCTTAAATCATAGATTAATCGGAATAGTTTTAATTTTTAGACTTAATTAGGGGATTTTTTTACCTTAATCATAGACAAAATCTTTATAATGAGCGCTATTTAGTTAGTGGAAAGAATTAAGAAATAATTAATGGCAATAAATAATAAATTCCATCGGGTAATATTAGGTTCGTTTCTTATAATTGTAATGAATCTGTTTTTTATCGTGACGGGTGAGCTTTTTGGTGTGGTAGAGGGGCAGCCAGATTTTCTTTCAGAGGAGCAGCTCGAACCATTAAAGAAATATGAAATTGCTCTTAAGGCTAACGAGGAAAAGCACATTGGCTATATGTCTAAATTAAACGACAAATATACAGATGCTCTTGATGTGGCTAAGGCAAGGATGGTTAAGATTGGAGCTATTCGAGCTATCAAGGCGTTGGATTCTGAAATAACCAGGATCAATGCAAATGATACCAGACGATCTAAGGACATAGAAGCGGCGCCTGATTACGTGAGAAAAATGAGATCTCAGTATGATCAATTCGTTTTTAGAGTGAATAATCTGAAGAGAAGCAGAGATGGCGAATCTCTTTATGCAACAGATCGCAGCCTCGCTGAATTGCAACTCGAATTGACGAAATCAGATCAACTAGAAAAGGCTCTCAAATTACGCCAATACAGAGAAGAGTTTAAGAGGCCTCCCAAACCAAAGGAAGTATCTCAAGAGAATGAAAAAGTTGATAACAAGGAAGAAATAAATCCACCTGAGAATCCTGAACCGATTGATGTTCCTTTTGATCCGCCTGAGCCTGAATTGTTTTCTCGAAATGAATATCAATTAAACGGAGATATTGTCAGACCGATGACTTCGGAGGAGATGAATAAATATGAATCACAGTTCGGATCTCCTCCTGTTAGGACTGCAAGAGGTTATTCTGTAATGATTGCAAGCATTCAAAGAAGAGAGGTTACAGAAATAACCTTAGGAAAGATCAAGGGTTGGGGAATTGCAAGGCCGCAGATGTGGAAAGGAAAACCATACTGGACTGCGACTGTAACTTATCCCACCACCAGTTTATTTGGCACATTTGATACTGAAGGAATGGCAATTATTTCAGGCAATCGTGTGCTCGAGTGGCGTTACACTGGTTCTGGAGAAGAAATTCCTTAAAGGTATTACAAGAAATATAATTTTAGATTAATTTATTGATCCTCTATCAAGTTAATAGCCTGTTCTAAGGGGATAGTAATCCATTTGTCAGCGCCTATATGAATGAGGCGAGCAAGATCATTTTTAGCTGTACCAATATTTCCAAGTAATGCATTAGCCAGTCCACGGTCTGCTATCAATGTCATGGCAGGATTTTTTGGATGAATTCTTTGATCTAATTCCTTTAGGCAAGTTCTAAGATCATTCATGGCAGCATTAATTTTTCCGGTTCCTATGTATGCTTTTGCTCTTCTGAGTTTCCAGGAACTCTTGAGTCTGCTTGATATTAATTCTTTTTCTATGATTGGCAGAGCCGTTTCATATTGTTTGCAGTCAAGAAGTGAGTCTATCCATGCATTACGCAATACGATACTACCTGTTAATTGATACCCAGTACGAAGAATTTCGGGTCTTTCATTGTTCCGTTTTATTTCTCCCAATAAACGAGCATGTAGCAGATACCATTCTACCTTGCCGTTTGGATTTAATTTAAATGCTGTAGAGCTGTATTTAATTGCCTCTAATGGCTCTCCTGCATTAAATAACATTTGTGCAAGAAGGATCATTGCTGAGGATTTCTCTCTTTGTGTTATTGCATTGGTAATAACTTGTTCGGCAGAGAGAATTGCAAGTTTATGCCTACTTTTTTTGCTTAGGATCCGAGTTATTTCTCGTCTAGCTAGGGTGAAGTTTGCATTATGTTTTAGAGCTATTTTGAGATCATTTTCAGCTTCTTCCAGTTGACCTAATACACGGTACTCAATCGCACGTTTATAATAATTCTCTGCTGTTGATTCACCTGAATTTATTCTTTTTGTTAGTTGTTCTATGAGGGCCTTTGTGTCGTGATGTGATGTTGCATGTGATGCAAACATCACAAAAAGAAGCGCAGAAAATAAGTGGAGCCTGAATAGTTTCTTGTGCATCACTTTTTAAGGATCAGAGTAGGGTGGATTGTGAAGTCTGAGCTTTTCTTTTCATGATTGTGTCCTTCTATTGCAAGTATGTTAACTCCCCCTTCTAGGGCTTTAATTGCATTCGTATCGAAAGGAAAATATTCAAAAGTATTTTTTGCCTCGTGAGAGCTGACATTGCGCACTTTCTTGCCATTGCCTGACTCAATGCCCACTCGCAGAATTTCATTCCCGTTAATGTATGCAATGAAGGCATCATCATAAGAGACAACGAGTCCAATTTTTTTGTAATCTACTCCTTCTGGCAAAGCGAAGCTCCTACGTAGATAGAGTGTGGTGTATTTATTTTTCATACTATCTAGAACAGTTCTGTCATCATTGTCTCCGAATCCGAAACCTGATTCGCCTTTTTTCCAGGAAGAATGGTTGAATGCTAACGTATTCCAATTTTCTGGAGGAGCTTCAGCATCAAGAAAATAGGCCCATTGAGAATTTTTTCCTATAATCATTTTTGCAACTGGTGGTACTTTCATACCCCCACTAATTGATTTCTTTTTGATTGGTTTTTGTCCGGTGACAGGATTCCAAGGATCTTCTATTGGTGAATGGATTACAGTTCCTTCTTTTTTGATTGCAAATGTATCGCGAATGAACCCATCAAGATTAAGCATTGTGCCTGTCAAAACATTGTCTGAAATGGAGACGAGCACTGATCCATTTTCAACAAATATGGATCGCATAATTGGCATTGTTCCTTTTCTACTAACTTTAGTTCCTCCATGTCCAGCAACGACTTGAACAGTGCCGTTGTGCGGTACGAGTCCCGCGCTCTTTATGTAGGGACCATCACCATTAGGATTACCGTCTCCATCATCAAGAATAACTCCTTCAGAAACAGTTGGTGTTGCATAGGCGCCATTGATAAGCATTGATCTTTCATAGATATGTGAATGGCCAGTAAACACGATATCGACGCCTCCGCTTTCCAGTAGTGGCATAATGTGTTCCCTCATTTCTATGAGTTGTTCTTCCTTGTCGCTGTCATGAGATCCTTTGGTGTATGGTGGATGATGAAAATATGCGATAAGCCATTCGGCTTTTGTTTTTTCAAGATCTGCCTTAAGCCATTGAGCCATGGCTCCAGTTGGTCTTCTGTCAAGATCATGGGAGTCAAGAACAATGAAATGAACTTTGCCATAATCGAAAGAATAATAGGCTTCTTTTCCCGAAGGTAATCCGCCTGCTTCAGCTACCTTAGGACAAATATATGCATCATAATAAGGTCCGATTCCATTTTCCCCTTTTGATGTTTTGCCTTCATGGTTTCCCATGGCAGCCCAGCAGACAGTGTTGCGTAAGGTTGGTTCATACATTTTGAAAAATCGTTCTGAGAACTCACCATCGGTTCCGCTTGTATAGGCCATGTCTCCAACATGAATATATAAATTTAGTTCTAGATTTTTAAACTGATTGTACTTACGCATTGCGCTGTGAACTTTCGCTTGATTTTCTCCTCCGGTTCCGGAATCTCCAACTACCCAAAAATAGAGAGGTGATTTTGTGCCTGGTTTTGGGTGTGTCTTAAAATGATAACTTGAATCTTTTGGAGTAAGACGTTTTTCGCCATCAAAAACTGAATAGTAGTAAATTGAATTCGAATTCAAATTTGAAATCCTTGCTTCAAATTGTCGAGTTCCCTTAGGGGCATCAAATAGTGATAATGCATCATTAATTGATCCATCGGATTCATCTGCGGTCCGGCGCTCCAAGATAAATTCTGATCCGATTTTTTCATTTAGATCATCTACATCTTTCCCGTATCGGATGATTGGATTTATTTTAACTTTGGTTCGCCAAACAATGTGAATAGATGAATCAGTGGCAAGTTGCAGGTAAGGAGATCGAGAAAAAATATTATCATCTGTTTGTCCTAAACTAATGGATAGGAACCAAAAAATAACGATAATGTGCAGTTTTCTCATGGTGTTGGGTGTTATTTTTTTGACGTTAATTGAGCGCAAAATATTAAGTCTTGTTTGATTTCCCGATATTTATATTTATTGTAACTTCATTAGATTGCTATGTCAGATAATAAACCTGTAATTACCGCCTACCTTAAAACTTACTGTGGATGGAGTGAAGGGGTCAGGGCCATTATGCGTAAACATGGCCTTGATTATGAAGAAAAAGATATTATTGCCAACCCTGCTTTTCGTTGGGAGATGGAACAGCAAAGTGGTCAACCTCTTTCTCCGTGCGTGGTAGTTAATGACGTGATGCTGGCTGATGTTAGTGGGGATGAAGTTGAAGCATATATGCTTGAGAGAGGTCTTGTCACAGAAACAGATAACGAATCTGACGCGCCAACTGATTCTGCTTGCACCGACGAGCAACATGCTGCAATGGAGAAAGCTTCAGGAAAGATCAATATTATTGAATGATTGATCTTGGGTTGACTATATTTTTATACCGAATTTATCTCCGGGCTTCAGTGACTTAACAAGCTTAACGAGCACTGATATTACTTCCTCAACATCTTTTATTTCCACGACTTCCACTACTGAGTGCATATATCTAAGAGGCAATGAAATTAATGCGCTTGGTATTCCTTCCCCAGTATATGAAATGTTATCTGTGTCAGTTCCGCTATATCTGGAACTAGATTCATGCTGGATAGGTATCTTATTTTTCTTCGCAACTTCTAAAATTCTTTTTATGACATTTGGATGATTGCATGTTCCATGCGTTACTGATGGGCCACCTCCCATTTTGACTTGGCCGTGAATGGAATGATCAATCCCTGGTGTATCTGTAGCATGGGTGACGTCAAGGCAAACCGCCACGTCGGGCATGAGTCTTCTGGTGATCATGGTTGCTCCATGACCGCCGATTTCTTCTTGGACCGAATTTACACATTGGAGTGTGGCAGCACATCTATTTTTTCCTTTTGATAATTCTGCCATGACTCTCGCAATGATGTATCCTCCGATCCGATTATCGAGAGCACGGCTAACAATTTTACCTTTTGCAAATTCTTCGGGTTCATCAGAATAAACGGCAGGATGGCCGACCCGCAGTCCTAATTTTGCTACCTCTTTTTCAGAAGAGACTCCAACGTCAACGTAAAGTTCGTGAATTTTAGGTGCGCTTTCATTTCCAAGGGAATCTTTTCTTAGGTGAATTGCGGTATTTCCTATAATTCCCTTTACTGCTCCTTTGTCTCCCAAGATTTTTAGACGTCTGCCTCGTCCAGTAGCCGCATCGGAACCACCGACTCTGTCAATTCTAAGGAATCCATTCTTGCAAATGTGTTTGATAATGTAACCAATTTCATCAGCGTGTGCTTCGAGCATCACTGTGGGAGCTTTTGATGATTGTCCTTTGAGCGTTGCCCAAGCTGTACCATAAGCATCATTTTGAACTGTATCTGCATATTTTTTAATATAATTGACCCATACTTTTTGACCTTCGATTTCAAATCCGGTTGGGCTTGGTGCAGATAAGAGCTCGAATAGGAATTTTTTTTCGCTGTTTGTCATTATTAAAATTCTAATGTGTTTTTATTAGTTAATAGAAGCATTCACTATTATTTAATAGAAAAATTTTATTTAATTGCTAATAAGACAAGGCAACCTGCCATTTATATTTAAGGGGCATTTTTTTCATGGAAATTCTAAATTCTGCAGATTGGAGGAGTAAGGCAAAGTCTCACTCTGACAAGGTTCTCCCTTGGGTCGAGGGATTTCGTTTCCGTAGAGCGAGAGATCAGGTCCATCCTGTAGTTGATTTTTTGTTCACTTATTATAGTTTTCGGCCCGGGCAATTGATTCGATGGAGCCCTGGGATTGGATTTGCTTTGGAGGGAGCGGATTTAAAATCCCAATTGGGAAAATTTTGGAAAAGAGATCAGGAACTAGCTTCCCTTGATCTTTCGTTGATGGGGGAAAGACAGAAAAGAATTACATTTTGGATATGTGAACTTATGAAATCCATTTCTTCAAGGTCTGCTGTCTATAGATGTTACGGGTTGCATGAATGGGCGATGGTATACCGTTTACCAACATCTGAACTACGACATTCTCAATTTCCTCTTCGCTTGAATCCTGAAGAAATTAACAACTTTTTAGATCAGCAAAGAATCTGTTGTAGCCATTATGATGCTGTTCGTTTCTTTTCACCATTGGCAAGACCAAAGAATATAAGTAATCCTACCTTTTCAAGTAGAATGGCTCATGAGCAACCTGGTTGTTTGCATACTAATATGGATCTATATAAGTGGGCATATAAGATGAGCCCGTGGATACCTTCCGAAATTATTTCAGATGCTTTTCTGCTTGCAGCTAAGATTCGAGACCTTGACATGCGTGCTAGTCCTTATGATTTGACTTCATTAGGATATGAGCCTGTTCGAATAGAAACAGTTGAGGGGAGGAATGAATATCAGAGAATTCAGAAAATATTCTCCGATGAAGCAGAACCTATAAGAGAAAAACTTTTAGAAGCGATTGAAAGAGTGATCTCTCATATCAACTAGAATAAACTATAATTTCTCATTAAATCTTCAGATTCGGATTAACGTCTTCGGAAAGAGTAGAGAATTTTTTTCGTATGAACCTTTCGGCAGCAGCTCTTGCAATCATTGCAGCGTTATCAGTGCTGTATTTAGGATCAACGGCAATAAGTTCTAATCCATATTTTTGACACCCAACTCTTAGTGCTTGGCGAAGAGAATTATTGCATGCCACTCCTCCGCTGAGGGCTATGGTATTTAGATTTTCTTTAAGGGCTGCCTCAGTCGCTTTATGCACTAATATTTCCACAACTGCAATTTGAAAGGACGCACAAAGATCGGCTAGTATTTGTTTGTCAGGATTTTGTATTTTTTTGAGGGCATAAAGAACTGAAGTCTTGAGGCCACTGAAGCTGAAAGTTGAATTGTCTCTATTGATCATGCTTCGAGGGAAATTAAAACGTTCAGGATCTCCTTTCTTTGCTAATTTTTCGACTTCCGGTCCCCCAGGATATGAGAGTCCAAGCATTTTCCCTACTTTATCAAAGGCTTCGCCAGCAGCATCGTCCAGGGAACTGCCTAGAGTTTTATAGTTATTAAATTCATTAACTTTGATCAGTAGAGTGTGCCCTCCACTCACAATGAGGGCAATATGTGGTTTTATTTCCATTTGCATGAATGGCGAACAAAGATGCCCTTCAATATGGTTTACTGATATGAATGGCTTGTTGCTTGCTAAGGCCAGAGCCTTGGCTGCGGTATTACCCATTAATAGGGAGCTTGAAAGTCCTGGTCCCGAAGTAGCAGAGAATGCTTGAATTTCATCGATCCTAATGTCGGCACTTTTTAGAGTTTGTGATATGATTGGATTTAATAAAATTAGATGATTTCGCGAAGCGAGTTCTGGTACTACTCCCCCATAAGGTCTGTGTTTCTCCACTTGAGATGCTATTTGGCTTGCTAATAAAGAAGAGGGAGGTGATAGGACGGCTGCAGCGGTCTCATCGCAGGAACTTTCGATAGCAAGTAACATAAAGTTAGTGATATAAATTAATCTATCTGTGATCGATTTGATCACGATAAGTTATCTGATTGTTATTTTTACTCTTGCGAATTGTTGAGAATGTTGATCATTAACTAAAGTTTTTGATTGCCATGACAAGGTGCTTCCAGATGAGTTGGAATGGATATTTCCGAGAAATACCCCTTCATTCCAGTGCTTTAGATCAGATGAGAATTCAATAGAAAAGACAGCATCATCAGCTGAGAGGTTAGCTTCTATACTGGCAACAAATACAAAATCGGGAGAACCTTCTAATTGAGTAATTCCATAAGAGTTTGCGTTTTTGAATGGTGATTCTTTAAGGGAATAGGAAAGAATAGCTTCATGGCCTTCTCCCTCAAAGGAGGAGGCATCTGAGGAGCCCGGGTTTCCGTTATTCTGAACGCTTGGTCTCCAACTGGAAGGAAGTTTGGGATTGAGTCTGTGCTTAGGTGCTATCCTTACGAGGCTTGGTCCGTTTCCATCGGGAGTCTCAGGCCATGGTGATTTATCGTTATACCTGAAGCTT
>JABSSR010000023.1:23588-27611 GCA_013213965.1 Verrucomicrobiales bacterium
CTAATGAAAATCCAGAAGAAACCTGGCCTCCGTGCTGAGAAAAATCAGGCGATTCAGTTTCAGGATACAGACCACGGGCTCGTAGTTGGGATAAGACTACTTCAGTTCTTCTGGGGAAGTAAGTATTCAATATCCATTCTTGATCCTTTAGATAATGTTCATTTTTCGTGTACAAATCGAATTGTGATGAATTCCATCTCCCTGAATCGACGTCACGTTTATAGTCTCCCCACCGAGCAGATTCCGCGATGATGGGCAGATCCATCTCATTGGATCTTCGTAACCATATTGTTTTTGTTCCATCGGAGCTGAGTGGTCCTCCATTGTACATGTGCTGTCTGATACGATCTGCAAACTTCAACCGGTACCATGAATTCTTTTTCAGGTTTTGATGGATTCCTGACGGCCGTTGATTACCGCTCTTATTGGTTACGTCAGTGTTTAAAGCATTACTTATTGGTGCTGGATTATTGATTACTCCAGCACCGTTTGGTGAAAGGGCAAATTCGCTGTCCCACGGAAAGAAACGAAAAGGTTCTCCTCCTGGGCCGTTTCCTGCAGCTCTCCAGTTATGACCGTCCCAGTCCCGGTTCCCTATGTAAAAATTAAGCAGCATATAATCGATGAAGGAATCGATATGAAGATGTTCACTGAGTTCTTTAAACTTTTTTGGTGATGAGATGTTATTTGAGCTTAGGATAGCCATTCTGTTATAGGCTGCAATGGTTCCATTAGTGGCCGAATTTGAATTAATTGCATCGTAAGGCTTTGATGAAGTTCCGAAATAAGCATCCATATAATCCGCGTCGGGTCTCTCATGCAGATGATAGATTCCCCAGTAAAGCCCATTGATATAAAGATGAGTCCAACGACCGTGAATTCCTATGTTTCCCATGGCCAGATAAAGATCATTAGCAAACTGATCCCGATTGTACTGAGCATGTTTTGATTGGTAATAGTGTCTGTGAGTCCATCCAAAATTAAATCCTCCACGGAGTTGGAGATAATCAAATTCTTGTACGGCAGAGCTACCATAGGGAGAGTCTTTAAAAAGAGGGTACCTTAATTTTGCGCTCCCATATTCTTTACGAAACCGGAGACTGAAGCTGTGTTTTGGAATGTCTTGGTTCCGACTGCTTCCACCCTGAATGCGCATGCCTGAGTTGATTTGAAATTCATCTTCATTTTCGTTATTTGGTATAAATTCTACTGAAACGGATCTTTCCCAGCTATCGCCTTGACTTTTGGGGTTTTGATAAAGCCCTTTCGATCCATAGAAGTCCTCCTGTTTGATAGTGATTGAAATGCTAGGGAAAGCCTGGAGTGCGGGGATGATCTTATTCGAATAGTTAGGATCATTAACAATTTCCGGATCCATTTCATAGTCGGCTGGTTTTCCTGCCCACGATCTTGGAAGGCCCGGACCATCATTAGGCTGCTTTAATGTGCTTTCAGGAAAGATATATGAATGGGTATCGACGTTAGTTGGTGAAAAAGTATCCTTATATGCAGCAGCTCTTATCAATGTAGTGCTACTGACAGATATAGGATTGTTATAGATCTTGCCATTGGATGGATTCGGGACACTGCCGTCCGTTGTATAGTAGATACTGCAACCTTCAGTTTCACTGCTAATGGTAAGTTCAAAAGGTTCGTAATATATTCCACGATCAACACTAAATTTTGTATCTTTTACAAAACCTTGGACGAGTTCGTCCTCGTTAGGTTTTCCAGGTGAGGGCTCAAGAAAGTATCCGGATTTGCTATAAGATATATCCTTTGGGATGGGAGGATAATGAGGAGAAAATTGCTGAATCACTTCTTCACCGTCAGGTCCAATCAATGCCAGATATTCACCCTCACTCTTCAGCGAGAAATTGGTGTGAGGATTCCCCTGAGAGTCAGTGTGATTTGAGTCTTCTTGGCCTGTAGCAAATATTATTAAGTATTCATTGGATCTGATAATTGTCTGATCAGGAAAGATCCATTTGCGCAAATTGAATTGATCGTCAGTTAAGAAATATCCGGTCAGATTGACATCTACTGAGTTGGGATTTTTTATTTCAATCCAGTCTGAATGATTTCCATGACCGTCCTGTATTGAATTTTCATTATCAGCCATGATCTCTGAAATGATAAGGTTCTCTGCTTTGACCAATTTAAATGAAGAAATGAGCAGAATTGTGACCTGCAAGATAGATTTAATGGTCGGCATGAGTGGGGACAGTCTATGCACGAATCAAGATACTTTATTTTCGTGATGAGTGCACGGTAAATCCTGTTAAATACCAGCAAATACTGGATTTTGATGCTTAGTTAATTGAGTTACTGGGCTAGGTCCCAATCCACTTCTGCTTTTTGAATATTTCCAAACTTATCATCATATTGGATATAACCATTCTTTGCTCCGAACTCGTGCACTAGTTTTGTAACCTTAACATCGTAACAGCAATATTCTGCCACTTCCCTGAACTTGCCTTCCCGCCACCATCGTATGGCATCTAGGCCCTGAGCTGTTTTGCCGGCTCCGAGCGTAGCTGATGCGACAGATTCAAGTTTAATTCTGTGACCTATTTTTTCCTCGATACTGACCATTAGATCCAGACTGATGCACTGATCCTTTAAAGTGAATGGATGATACCCTTCCAGAACGGGATAATCGAAATTGATGTGATTGAATCCTATGACCAGATCAGCTCCGGCTAATTGCTTTATTAGTTCTTCGACTTTCTTTTCCGGGTAAGCGATATATTCATTGGTTTTGGTGCTGTATGTAACACCAACTGACATTCCCATGTTTCCTTTATTATTCCAGCCACCCACATCATTGGCGGAACGGATCGTTTCAAGGTCAAAGTAAACGTAGTTCTTAGGCATCGAATTTACACTATTTAAGGACTTGCAGTGACCTGAGAATCTGGTGAGGTGAGGAGCAGTCCAAATATATTTTGGGTGATTAAAATCATTAAAACAGCTCCCATGATTCTAAGAGCTGAAAGGTCTTTATGGTTCACTTTAATTGCTTGGGCATGGTCCCATGATGTTGTGTTTCTTTTTGTTAGTGAGAAGTAAGAAATGACGGGACATATGAAAACAAAAGGAAATATAATAAGGCCGCATCCCCGGAAGCAGACATTAAAAGATCTCACTAACGCGGATTTAACCCCAATTCTCTTCCCTTCAGCATCTGAAATATTTGTATTGAGTATCCATTTTCCTAGCGTTGTAGAAAAGCAACTTAGAATTAATGTCTCAGTGATAATCCATGAGATGCAAATGGTCATTGTAATTGTAATTAATGTCGTGAGTTCAGGTTGTGCCGTTTGATTTTGTTCAAAGACATTTCGCAGAGCTTCTTGCCCCATATAGGCATTTAATTTATCCTCTCCGAGATAAGCTCTAAGAAATAGTAGACCTGGGAGAATAAGAATGGGGAAATCGATGATTCTGGCCCATAGCCGTATCCAGGGTCTGGGCTTGTTTATTTTTTCGTTGTTACTATATGCCTGAGCGATTGTCTCACGCTCTTTCTCTGTAATAATAATTGTTTCATGGCTTGCATCAGCGAGTTGAACTTCAATGCTTTCCTTGAAAGGATCACAATCTCGTAAAGGCTTCCATTCCTTCATTCCTTTAATCCAAGCCATGCAATCGGTATTTATCTTACCTGATCTCAGCCCTTCCTTGACTTCGTAGATAGTCAAAGGTCCAATCTTCTGGCCATTTATATGAATATGGATTTCCATGTCAGTTGTAGTTCTTTATATCCAAATTTTGTGATATCGATTAAGAATAATTAACTAATACTCCTTTTTCGTCTTACTAATAATAAAATTGCAATGGAAACGTATTTCCTTTAGTATTAATATCTTAAAGTCCCAATAATTATGTTTAAATACGTATCAATTATATTTTTGTTGTCATCTCTCGTGTCCAATGCGGCAGTGACATGGACCGGTAATGCAGGAACGGATATTTTTGATGGAGGTAATTACAGTGGACTGGCGAATGGTGTTGTTCTTG
>JABSSR010000230.1 GCA_013213965.1 Verrucomicrobiales bacterium
GACGTGTCAGACAAACGTTCAGTCATTGAGGCGGCCTATTGGGTAGCGCTTTCCAGGAATCCAACGGATGAAGAAGTCAAGTTAAGCTCTGAATTGCTGAGCAGGGAAGGTCAGAGCATTGAAAATTTCTGTCATGTTCTTTTCACTTTGAATGAGTTTAGCTATGTTGACTGAGAATAGAGTGAACCCATCCATGCTTTCAAGGAGAGACTTACTAACTCAGGCCGGTTGTGGTTTTGGTTCATTGGCGTTGTCTGCAATGATGTCCGAGCAAGGGCTTCTGGCTTCTTCAGCAAAAGTAAGTTCTCCATTAGCTTCGAAGAGGTCCCATTTTGCCCCACGTGCAAAGAATGTAATTTTTCTTTTCATGTATGGCGGTCCTAGCCATGTGGATCTTTTTGATTATAAGCCTGCTCTGGAAAAGTATGCCGGTAAAAAGGTAGGTGAATATGTGAATACAAAAGGAGCCAGGAGTGATGGCGGATTATTTCCATCTCCATATAAGTTTGAGCAGCATGGCCAGAGTGGGCACTGGGTTTCTGACCGGTATCCTCACTTGTCACGGGTCATTGATCACACTGCTATGTTGCGTGGCGTTTATGGACATTCTATTAGTCATGCTCCGGCCCTCTTCGAAGTGAATACAGGAATGATTCGGACCGGATTCCCTAGTCTGGGTTCCTGGGTCAACTATGGGTTGGGTACTGAGAATCAGGACTTGCCTGGCTTTGTCGTTATGTATGACTATAGGGGAGGACCTATTGGTGGAGCCCCGAACTGGGGAGCGGGCTTTCTTCCTGGAGCTTATCAGGGCACGCCCGTCCGCTCCAAAGGAACCCCAATCCTGAACTTGAACAGACCAGATGAGGTAGGAGAGGTGCAGCAACGTGAGTTGTTAGATTTTGCTGGTAAAATGAACAGAAACCATCAAAGAAATCATCCTGCTGAATCGGCATTGGAGGCTCGCATACAGTCCTTCGAACTTGCCTATCGGATGCAGGCAGCGGCTCCCGGCTCTCTTGACCTGAAAGAAGAGACTGCCGCGACCAAAAAACTTTATGGTATAGAAAAAGGCAATCAGGGTGAATATTTTGGAACGCAGTGTTTAATGGCTAGGCGATTAGTGGAAAGGGGAGTCAGGTTCGTTCAGCTCTATTCAGGAGGAGGCCATGGAGATAATAATTGGGACGCTCATGGAAGCATCACCGGTAATCATAATAAGCACTGCGCTGCTACGGATCAGCCGATGGCTGGACTGATTCAGGACCTGGATCAGCGTGGATTACTTGATGAAACGTTGGTTGTTTGGGGGGGTGAGTTTGGCCGCACTCCACACAAGCAAGGAGGAAGTGGTAGGGATCACCATCCTTTCGGATTTACGATGTGGATGGCAGGTGGGGGAATTAAAGGAGGAACAAGTTATGGGGAAACGGATGAAGTGGGTTATCACGCGGCTATTGACCGGACATCCATTCATGATGTTCATGCAACAATTTTACATTTAATGGGAATAGATCATGAAAGACTCATTTATCGTTTCAGTGGCCGGGACTTTCGTCTGACTGACGTGGCAGGTGAAGTGATTCATAAGGTCATTGTTTAGAATGAGTGCTAATGGTCCAGATTCCAGAAAGCCTTGGTGCCCTGTCTGTGAAGCGCATACTGATTATCATTTGGTCAGGGAAGATAGTTCAATGCATACCTGCAATGAATGTGGTTCAAGTACATGGAAGCCAACGGCCCCAATTCCTCTCACGGTTGTTGTCGCTTCCATTGTTATTTTCATAAACTTTATACCTTTTTTAGCAGATCCTACCGGAGAAGAATGGATTGCTGCTGTGGCAATATGGATTGTCAGTTTCTTGCTTTTACGGGTTGTTTGGAATAACTGGGAGCATTGGAGAAAATTCCACCACTGGAAAAAGAAACAACGTCATTAATTGGTTAATTGCGGACTCAATTTTTCCGATGCCACGCATTATCTAGCTTGGTTCATTACTTGTTTAATTTGAACTTGTTATATTTAGTTCTTTTTGAAAAAATGAATAAGATGAAAGCTGTAGACCAATTAATTATTTTGCGTGTGATCTTTTCCATTGTTTTGATAATGATCGGGTTGGGTCATGAGACTAAAGCTCAACTCGTGGCCGAGCGTCTATCGAACACTTCGCAGCTAAATCCAGACCAGTTCCCAGTCATTCTTGCAGCTAATATGATTTTTTCTGGTCAACCACCCGGCATTGGAGGTTCGGTGAACGGTGTTGAATTTGAGGATGTGATTTGGGGAAATCAAACCAACCTTCAAAACGATGTAAAGATTAACGGATCAGTAGCGGGAAGTATTCGCACGGCAAACGTTTTGGGCTCTCTGAGCGGAGAAGGTGC
>JABSSR010000231.1 GCA_013213965.1 Verrucomicrobiales bacterium
ACAACAAAATCTGTCATTAGCTTGAATGGTACGAGTCCGTCAACGGTGTACGATGTGCGGGTAGTAAATCAAGAGCATGCAATTTCAGAGTGGACCAGTGCCGATGATTGGAATTTAGATAACATTTTGTTAAGAGAGGGTGAAAATATTATCGTAGTTCAAGGAGTGAACCACGAAGGTGTAATTGTTCACACTGAAGAGTTTAAAATAGTAAAGAATCAGGATTCCCCTCCAGTAATATCGATACAATCGACTCCCGCTTCTCGCAATCTAAGGACAACTGAGTCAATTGAGTTTGATTTGGGTGAGAGTTTTGATCCTGAAGGAACAGAATTAAGCTTTGCTTGGTCCGTTTCTCCGGAGCATGGGGTTACACTGACAGTTGGAGATTCTAAGGCTGTTATGTCATTTGCGATCCCAGGTCAATATTCAGTTAATGTTAGGGCTACTGATGGTGATGGCAGTGAATCTGTTGCCGTTCGAGAGGTCACAGTATATGGATCTCAAGGATTTAGTTCCTTTAAGTCTAACTATCTTGATGATTTTTGGGAAACGAAAAATATTGATATTGAAGATAATACACCTGAACGATCTTCTTATTCTTTGGAAACTCTTGATGGGCAATTACACATAAAGATAATAAATGATAGGGATTATCCTCTTGGCCTTCCTGATGTATCTCTTCCACCTTCCAAGAATTATGTGAGTCTGGGAGATACATGGAAATACAATGATAATAACTTGGATTTTGGAGTTAATTTCTCTCGTATTGACTTTGATGACTCGTCCTGGTTGAGCGCGCCTGGAATATTTGGTAATGATAGCAGAGCCTTTCCGGATCCTGGCCTTCAAACTCCTCTGAATAGAGATTCTGCAAATAATTTACTCACTTATTATTTCAGAAAGAAATTCGATTTCAAAGATGATCCGATAGGTTCCCAAATTACTCTTGAAGCGATTCTGGATGATGGAGCTCGTTTTTGGATAAATGGTCAGGAAATAAAAAGAGTGCGGCTACCAGCGAGTCCTGCAGAAGTAAATTGGAAGAGTAGAGCGAGTGGGAGCGTGCCTTCTAGGGATGAGGGAACACTCTTGCCTGTGATTACCATTGATGGTTCTGGTATCTTAGTGGAAGGAACAAACGTGTTGGCCGTTGATCTTCATAATTATAGTGCGGGCAGTTCTGATATTGCGATGGGGGCAACTCTTGATATTGCTGCACAGCCGTCAGGGGCTGGTGGAGGTGGTATAGAATCTACAATTCATCCCTGGATAAAGCGGGACATACCAGATGATGAGGATTGGCTTCTTCAGACTGATTTGGAATTGTACGGTTTACAGTTCGGTGATTTCGTCACTGGTCTAATGGTTGAAGTGGAGCGTGATGATAAGCGTTTCCGCTATGGTTTTGGTAATAAAGGAGGAGATCAACTTTCTGTCATTCAGGTAACTCCTGCCGCAACTACCGGTGCTCTTTTCTCTCTCCCTTATACGTTGACAAATGATATGACTGTCAGGATTAAGCGGCAAGCAAATGACCTAGTATTTGAATGGCGGCCAAATGATCAATTTGAAGAGGTCTATCGCTTAAATTTGCCAGAAGGAACGAAAGTTATTGATGGCGGTCCCTTTGCCGCGACTCAGACTCCATTAGAACTTAATGTCTTGTTTGACTATGTATTGCTTTCATTGCCTGATTCTGCTTCGTCTATTTTTGATCAATTAGTTGTATCAGAAATTATGTATAAGCCTGAAGGTGGAGCTCAATATGAATTTATTGAGCTTTTCAACGCAGGTACTTCTACGATCAATTTGAAAGATTTCCGATTTCCTCAAGGACAACCATTTGATGAATTTGTTTTTGGTGATGTTGAGATGCAGGCAGGATCTTATCTGTTAGTGGTGAATGATATAGAATCATTTAAAAGTAGATATGGAGAAGGTTTGAATTCTATTATTGCTGGAGAATGGGGCGGGGGAAGTTTGAGTAATGGGGGAGAGGTCATTACTCTTCTCGATGATAGAGGATTGACGGTCTTATCTTTTGAATATGATGATTCTGAACCTTGGCCAACTTCTCCAGATGAGAACGGGACTTCATTGACGCTATCTGATCCTCAATCCGGAGGCATTGCTAATGCAGAAAATTGGTCATCTAGTAATACTACTGGAGGGTCTCCAGGAGCGACTGAAACTGTTACTGCATTTTCTGATTGGTTGAAGGAACGAGGAGAGACTAATCCGTTGGCGATCAAAGAGGGTGAAGTTTTGAATAATTTATTTACTTATGCTTTCGGGTTAGATGTTTCAAATGCGAGGCCGGAAGATGCAGTTCCTTCGCCTGAATTGGTGAGTTTAGAAGGTGAAGATTATTTAACTATTAAATACCATAAACGCATTTCAGATCCGGAAATAACTTACGAAGTAGAATTATCAAATGATGGTACTAACTGGTCGAGTGAAGGATTAAACTTAATTGTTTTGCCCTCCAAAATGGTGGCTGATGGCGTCGAAGTAGTTGCCTTCCGAATGGAAAATCCATTGGAGTTACTGGATCATACTTTTCTTCGATTAGTTGTTAGTTTTAAGTGATTCTCAATGCGTGTGATTATTTGCTAAGTAAAATTAGAAGTTCATTTTTTATTGATTTACTAACAATTTTTGAAAAATCCTCAACGCTTATCTTGTTGCCAGATTCATGATGGATGCTGGTCATTTCTACATCGCTAATTCCGCATGGGATAATTTCTTTAAAAGGTGAAAGATCACCTGAAATGTTGATTGCAAATCCGTGCATTGATATCCAGTGTCTAACCCCTACTCCGATTGAAGCTATTTTACGATTGCTGCACCAAACACCAGTGAGTCCCTTTCGCGTTGTCGCTTTAATACTAAATTGTTTACACGCATCGATTAGAGAATTTTCTAATGATCTCAAATAGAGGTGCAGGTCTTTTTTATATAATCTGAGATTTAATATTGGGTAGCCAATTAATTGTCCTGGGCCATGATAAGTAGCCTGTCCGCCGCGATTAGTTTCAAACACTGGATAGGGTAAATCTGATCCTTTCTTTTGTAGGCTGCTTTTATCTCGAGTGCGTCCAATTGTATAAACGGGTTCATGTTCAAGTAGCAGAAGGGTGTCTTTTATTTTGTTATCTAAGCGATCTTTTACGAAGCGGTTTTGAATTTCGAGTGCTTTACTATAAGAGATACGTCCCAGCCACTTTTCTTCAATAACTGGTAAACTTTTCTCCATAAAATAATTTCAGATACAACTTGTTATGTATTAGATGGGACCTGTTTTCTTTCCTGAGGATATGTCGATCCTTTCGCCTGCATATAAATGTGCTAAGCCAACAGCGATAGCGTCTGCTGCATCAGGAGTTGGGGTCTCCTTTAAGGATAGCAGGGAACGTATCATAAAAGCGACTTGTTCTTTTTTAGCAGCTCCTTTGCCGACCACGGCCTGCTTAATTCTCTTGGGAGCGTATTCATAAACCGGAATACCATGAGAGGCTGCAGGGATTATTGCAGCAGCTCTAGCTGCTCCCATGGTAATGGCAGTTTTATAATTTTGTACGTAGATGACTGACTCTACCGCGCATTCTTCAGGTTCATATTTTCTAATGACAGTGTTGAGTTCATTACGGATATTTACCAAGCAAGATGATTGTAATGCTTTTTGTGGATTACGAATGACTCCAAACGTTAGAGCTTTAATAAGATCCTGACCTTCTTCTCTTTCTATAACAGCGAATCCTGTTTTTCTTAGTCCTGGATCTATTGAAAGGATTTTCACAAAAACTTGTCTCAGCTTACGCTTTCATTAGACAAAATGTAAACATGATCAAATTTATCGTCTCTTTCTTCGACCACCACCTTTTTTTCTTCTGCTGAATACTTTTGCTAATTTTTCTGGCGTTGGTGCATCATCGTCAAGAAGAGTTGTATAATGATAGTTGAAACTCTCTATTTTGCGTCGTTCAATTTTTTGTTCAATGAAGCGTTCCACTGAAGCGGCATGGTCGAGTTCGTCTGCTGCAAGAAGGGTAAATGCATCGCCTTCCCGATTAGCTCTTCCTGTTCGACCTATGCGATGCACATAATCTTCAGCATTTTCAGGGACCTGGTAATTGATGACGTGTGAAACATTGCTTATGTCTATACCTCTAGCAGCAAGATCTGTTGCGATAATGACATCAAAGTCTCCTTTTTTAAATCCTTCCAAGGCCTTTTCCCTATCCTTTTGACGAATGTCAGAGTGCATGACGGTAATGGAATATTGCCCTTCTTCGGCGGCAAGAAATTTAGCCAAAGTATCAGCATCTTTCTTTGTCCGAGTGAAAATCATGACGCTCTTGAAATTGGTTTGTTTTATTAAGGCAAGGAGAAGTTCTTCGCGTTGGCCTAAGGCTACTGGATAGAAAGCATGGCTGACAGTTTCAGGGATTCCTTGCCTTTTACCAATTTCGACTTCGATAGGTTCATTGAGAGCCCATTTAGCTAGGCTATCGATTGCTGGGGGCATGGTAGCCGAAAAGAATAGTGTTTGGCGCGACTTTGGGGTCTTCCCTACAATTTTTCTTACATCCGGAAAGAATCCCATGTCGAGCATTCGATCCACTTCATCAAGGACCAAGATTTCTATCTTATCCAGTTTCACTATTCCCTTCTCCATCAGGTCAATGAGTCTTCCTGGGGTAGCAATTAAAATATCAACTCCAGATTTAATTCCATCGATTTGTTTTCCATAACCGACTCCGCCATGAATTAGGAGGCTCTTTATATTCGTACCACTTCCTAATAATTCCAAATTATCCAATACTTGCGAGGCAAGTTCTCTAACTGGCTCAAGTATTAAGCAGCGCATTGCTCCGTGCTCGCCTAATTTGTGAATGATAGGAAGTGCAAATGCTGCCGTTTTTCCTGTACCTGTTTGTGATGCGCCTATGACATCTTTGCCCTCAATGACAATGGGAATTGCTTTTTCCTGAATAGGCGTTGGAGTTTCGTATCCGGCACTCTCGACGCCAGCAATGACCTTCTCCGATAGGCCTAGTTTTTTAAATGCCATGATAAGCTCAACAAAATGGAGAGGAGAGCAATCGGCAAGATGTTTATTTCACCAGAATGGTGCCAAAAAATTGTTAAGTTGAGGCTTCACCTCTTGCCATCACTACTTTGCCTGTTCTTACAGTTTCAATGATCTCAAATTTTGAAAGTAAATGCACGGCAGCGTTTACTTTCTCAGAATCTCCGTGAATCATTGCAATTATCGAAGATTCAGTAAGATCGACTGCTTTGGACTTGAAATGTTTTATAATTTGTAAGATCTCGCTTCGTTCATTTGGATCGAACAGGATTTTGATTAGGGCTAATTCTCTTGTTACTGAGTTTTTTTCCTGATGCTCATAACAGTGAATAACGTCGATTAGCTTATTGCATTGTTTAATGATTTGTTCGAGACCGGCCGGGTCACCGCTAATTCCAAGAGTTAGCCTTGAAAATTGAGGTACTCTTCCGCGAGAAACTACAACAGAGTCTAGATTATATGCTCTTCGGGCGAACACTTGGCAGATTCGCATGAGGACTCCGGGTTTGTTATTTACGAGCATGCTTAGTGTGTGTCCGTCATCAATCTCAGGGATAGCAGAGGATTTGGAATCAGTGGTGACTATATTTTTAGCCATAAGACGTGTAATTAAATTGTTCTCTTTAAAGTTTAGGTGGAGCCGACAGGTTTTGCCATTTTGTGTTTAGGCGGTTCCGTTAACATGTCTTCTAAGGCAGCGCCTGCCGGAATCATTGGGAAAACATTTTCTGTCTTAACGCATTCTGCATTAATCACGCATGGCCCATCATTATATGAGATTGCTTTATTCAATATTTTTCCGACGTCAGCTGGTCGTTTAATATTAAATCCTTTGATTCCATAAGCTTCAGCAAGTTTGACGAAATCAGGATTGCCTTCCAGATTAACTCCTGACTCTCGATTATCGAAGAAAAGTTCTTGCCACTGTCTTACCATGCCGAGGTAGTGATTATTGAGTACCAGGATTTTCACCGGCAATTTGTGTAAGGCGACAGTTGCCAATTCACACAAAGTCATTTGGTATCCTCCATCGCCTACTACAGCGATTACAGTATCTTCGGGGCGGGCTAGTTGAGCGCCTATAGCAGCAGGAAAACCAAATCCCATAGTCCCCGCTCCTCCTGAACTAATCCAATTGTAGGGCTGATCTATTTTATAGAACTGTGCCGCCCACATCTGATGTTGGCCCACATCAGTCGTAACTATAGCTTTACCTTTAGTGATTTGGTAGATTTCGTCGAGCACTTGCTGCATCCTCAGTCCACCTTGTTTTCGGTAAGTTAGCGGATATTTTTTCTTATAAGAATCAAGCTTTTTAAGCCAATCAGAAGTTTCTAGAGGTTTTATGTGTTTGTTTAATGTGGTTAGTGCAGCCTTTGCATCGCCTATAATTTCCACGTCAGGGCTGATCATTTTATTTATCTCTGAAGGATCAATGTCTATGTGGATAATTTTAGCGTTCGCACCAAATTTATCTGCTTGTCCGATAATACGATCATCGAATCTTGATCCTATATTCAGGATGAGATCGCATTCAACAATTGCCTTGTTGGCATATGCTGTCCCATGCATTCCCAGCATTCCAAGAGACAGTGCATGA
>JABSSR010000232.1 GCA_013213965.1 Verrucomicrobiales bacterium
ATCTAGGGTTATAGGGCTATCTCTTCATTGACCTATAATTGTCTTTTAAGAAGAGAAGGAATTAAAAGACAAGTTTTCTAGGAAGCTGACCATTCATCCCTGATCAAATTACAAGAAATACGCCATTTTCAGGCAATTAATTCGTTAAGTACCTTACCACCGATGTCCGTCAGTTTTCTTATCCTTCCAGCATGTTGATAGGTTAGCTCAGTATCACGCATGCCCATCAAATTTAGAATGGTCGCGTGAACGTCTCGAACGCGTATGGGTTCACCTTCACCGGCAGAGCGCAGGCTGTATTCATCAGTGGCCCCTGCAGTTGATCCGGGTTTGACATTGCCTCCTGCCATCCACATACAAAGACCGTAAGAATTGTGTTCACGGCCTGGGGTCTTACCAGGATTAGAGCTATTGACGAATGGCGTTCTCCCCATTTCAGAAGCCCATACGATCAAAGTTTCATCTAATAATCCTCTTTGGCTCAGATCTTTGAGTAGTCCTGCAACCGGCTTGTCAACTTCTCCACAATGTTTGATCATTCCTCCCTTCACGTTTCCGTGATCATCCCAGCTATGAGATCCAATTTGAACTCCATGGACGAGAAGAGAATATCGAACTCCCCGTTCAACGAGTCTGCGAGCGAGAAGGCACTGCCTTCCAAAACCTGCTGTCTTTCCATTGTCCAGACCGTAAAGATCACGGATGTGGCCCGGCTCGTCAGAAATATCGACAATTTCTGGTGCAGCTGTTTGCATTCTGAAGGCTAATTCGTAGGCGCTGATTCTAGCCTCTAGTTCTGAGACGCTTGATCTCTTTGCGAGGTGATGTTTATTTAGATTTTTGATAGCGTCAAATTCACGGCGCTGTTCTGCTTCAGTTAGGGAGTGAGGACGATTCAGATTGAGTATGGGACTTCCTTGATCGCGTAGAAGTGTACCCTGATAAGCTGCAGGAAGGTATCCATTGGCCCAGACTGCGGCGCCATTGCAGGGAGCGCCCCTAGGATCCTGAATGACGACGTATCCTGGCATGCTTTGATTTTCGGTTCCGAGCCCATATTGGATCCAGGATCCTACCGAAGGACTGCCAGGGAATTGACTTCCTGTCGTGACATGATAAGTCGAAGGTCCATGATTCTGGTTGTCTGTTTTAATGCCATGGATAAAGGCAAGTTTATCAGCTTGTGTTGCAAGGTTTGGAAACAGTTCTGACATCCACCGTCCAGATTTTCCGTGTTGAGCAAATTTGAATGGGCTTCCAACACATGAATGAGCAAAAGATAATCGACCCTGGAGTTCACCACTTACTCCGGGCGTTCCAGGGATCGGCTTCCCGTGAAGTTCACGGAGCCTGGGTTTGTATTCAAAAGAATCCATTTGTGAGACACCGCCTTGCATGAAAAGAAAAATGCAATGCTTGGCCTTTCTCGGGAAATGTTGCTTTTGAGGTTCGAGAGAATTGGTCTTGGGTTGGCCTATTGTTTTGGCAAGGAGGTCATCTGCCAAAATGCCACTAAGGCCTAAGGCACCTATGCCGTTCCATGAACGGTGAAGAAAGTCCCGGCGCGTTTGGCAAAGAGGCTCAGTCAACATAGGCAAATTCTGTGGTATTATATAATATTCTACTGAGGCCTACCAGTTTTTCTTCATTTGCAGCATAGGGAAGGAGTTCTTTAATTTCTTCTTCACTGGGTTGACGCCCTAAAGCAATATAGAAAGCTCTTTTTATTCTTTTAGTAGGGTCATCCCCAGCCTCTTTCACAATTCTTTTGGCAAAGTATGCGGCTTCTTCATTTGCAAAATTACCATTGTACATTGCTAGTGCTTGGAGCGGTGTCACTGAGCTTTGTCTGCGTGGAATTGTATCTTCACATACCAAAGCATCAAAAGTTTGCAAGAAGGGCATTGATAATGTGCGTTGTTGGTAAATATAAATACTGCGCTTCCTTCCTTCCTTACCTGGGTCCGTTGCCCATTTGCTATTATCATACTTAACTCGATCGGCAATGTCACCTGGTAGAGGAGGAAAGATCGGTAGTCCAAACATTTCTTGATTGAGTCGGCCACTAGTAAAAAGTACAGAGTCTCTAATTGCTTCGGCTTCGAGTCGGCGACGATTGTAACGAGAAAGGAGTAAATTATTGGGATCTTTTGCAAGTGTATCAGAATCGATGAGTCGAGAATCCTGTTTGTATGTGCTAGAATTAACCATTATTCGGTGCATTTTTTTAAGGCTCCAATTTTCTTTTACAAATCGTATCGCAAGCCAGTCTAAGAGTTCTTGGTGAGAGGGTCCCCCACTCAGTTTTCCAAAGTCACTTGGAGTGGCGACAATTCCTCGACCAAAGTGGCGGAACCAGAGCCTGTTCATCATGACTCGAGCGGTTAGAGGATTATCAGCACTGGCGATCCATTTAGCCAGGGCCATTCTTCTGCTTCGGGTTGGCCAGCGTTTGAATGGATCTAGACGAATTTTTGCAGGTTCCTGATTCCCAGTTATGCAACTAAGAAATCCAGCCTCTACAACCTCACCAGGATTATCATATTCACCACGTATCATGACTCTGGAAGTTGGGACTCCCGGCTCATAAGGAGGTCCAAAAGAATGACGCAGTGACATTGCCATTGGCCGGAGTCTTTTGAGGTGTTGCTTTATGTATGGCACCTTCGCTTTCAGTTCATTATATCTGTCTCTTTCAGCGTCCGTGATTTTATCATTGTTCCTATTATTTACCCATCCATCCAATACTACTTTGCCCTTATCTGCGCTTGGATTAACGAAGGTGGTTATAAATTTTCCTCCTCCTCCAACTTCGAAGCCGTAACCTTCAGAATTTTGGTCGTAACTAAGGACAGTTATGATTGTGCCTTGATTGTCTTTAACGAATTTTGCAGTTTTCGCATCTCCGATCAGGAAATCATTTTCAAAACTTAATCCATAGGCTTTTTTCCCATTAACTTCGACAAGCTTTGGTTGTTTGTTCGGATCATTTTGGGACAGTTGGATCCCATTGATTTTATCAACCCATTCAGCTGCTTTCGATCCGTTTTGCGGATTAGGTGTTTGTGGGTTAGCATCTAGATCTCCAGCATCAATCCAGAACCTGATTCCTTGCTTTGGAGGTTCATTTATTTGAGTTGTAGATGAATCTATATACTTAGTTTGTATATAGTTATCTACAACACTACGTTCGGCTCCAGTTAATGAGTGGTCGTAAATTAGTACTTCTGCAAATAAGCCCTTGTGCCCACCATTCTTAGTCTTTCCAGTCCCGGCAGTGTGTTCTCCAATACTTATGTGGGAAGCATTCTTTCCTAGAATTCCGAACCATTCACCTGAATTATTTCCTGCGAGGGATCCTATTGACGTTCCCTTGTTTCCATCAGTAAAAAAGGTCCAATGATTGCCATCAGTACTGGCCATTGCCCAATGAACTTTCCCGTCATTAATACCTCTTCGATCAAAGCAGTAGTTATTTCCATTAATCATGGCCTGAAGGCCAAAACCGGAACGGCCCACATTGTTGGACATGCGTGACTTCAGTTCACTGGTCAATTTATTCAACTCTTCCTGCATGCTCTCAAATTCTTGGCGCCGTTGATTGGCCCATTCCTTTTCACCTTTGCGATAAAAATCAGCCGGCAGTGATCCTCCGATTTGAAAA
>JABSSR010000233.1 GCA_013213965.1 Verrucomicrobiales bacterium
CCAATGGACGTTTACTGGGACACTGACTATAAAAACGCTCCAATTGTATTCACCATTCATGGCGTTGGAAAGAACCCTGATCTACGGAAACAAGCTTACCCGCAAGTTCTTTAGCGATGACAACGGAGAAACTAGATACTCGTCAGTGGGTCCTTCCGGATCCTGCCAATCCAGACATTTCAAGTAATGATATGCCTTCCGTAATCAAGGCCATCTTGGATGTCCGTGGCATCAATTCCATCACTGATTGCCAAGCATACCTGAACCCAAAATTAAATACGCTCAGTGATCCTTTTGAGATACCTAACATGCTTGATGCTGTTGACCGTGTCCTTTGTGCGATAGACAAACAAGAGTCCATTGTCATTTACGGTGATTACGATGTTGATGGTGTCACTTCATTGACTCTGCTTAAAAAAATTCTTTCAGCTTATGGGAACGAGGCAATGCCGTTCTTACCTCATAGAATCGAAGAGGGTTATGGGCTTTCTATAAAGGCATTGACCCGTTGTCTTGAAGAATTTTCTCCCTCTTTAATTATAGCTGTCGACTGCGGAACAACATCAAATGAAGAAATTTTGTGGCTTAATGAAAAGAATGTTGAAACTGTCATTTTAGACCACCATGAAGCCTCATCCCTGGGCCTGCCTGATTGTTGTGCCCTGGTCAACCCTAAGGCCACGAGAGATCTTTCAGAATCCAGTTATGATTATCTTTGTAGTGTTGGCATTGTATTTAAACTTGCCCATGCTCTCTTGAAGCATCGGCCATTAGAGGAATTTGATTTGCGGGAATTTCTTGATCTCGTTGCTGTCGGAACCGTATCAGATCTGGTTCCATTAACTGAAGAAAACCGCGCCTTGGTAAAGCGTGGATTAGTTGAGCTCGGTAGAACCAAAAATGCCGGGCTCGCTGCACTCATTGAATTGGCAAATATTCGTCCCCCTTACAGTGCAATGGACATTGGTTTCCGTATCGGACCACGCTTAAATGCGGCGGGAAGAATCGATACCGCGGGGAAGGCCCTCGAATTACTTCTGTGCGTTGACGCGACCGAAGCTATGAAAATGGCTGAAGCGTTGGAGGAACGAAATCGTCAGAGGCAGGACCTGGAGCGGAGGACCACGGCCGAAGCCTTTGAAATGATTGATAGTGGTCAGTTTGGAACAAATCATATGGGGCTAGTCCTGGGGAAAAAAGGATGGCACCCTGGCGTCGTTGGTATCGTGGCATCTCGCGTTTCGAAAAAAATTCATCGTCCTGTATTTATCGTTGCCATTGATGAACACGGTATTGGTAAGGGGAGCGGCAGGAGCATTGAAGGACTTTCATTAATTGACGTCATCAATAGTGGGCGTCAATTCCTGATATCTGGTGGCGGCCATCATATGGCTGCAGGAATTTCAATTCATGAAAATCAAATAGCTAAGTTCCATGATCACCTTAGCGCTTATGTTTCTTCAAATAGTGATGAGGATTGCCTTATCCCAAAACTGAAGCTGGACGCTGAATGTTCTCTCACTGAATTGCACCTAGATTTACTCGATCATTACATAAAACTTGAACCCTTTGGGCGCGACAATCCGGAGCCTTTGCTCTTTTCCCGCGGAGTCACTCCAACTTCCGAGCCAAGAATTCTTAAGGAAAAACATATTAGAATGACTCTGCGTCAGCGTGAATCTATTTGTGATGCTATTTATTTCAATGGAACTGACTATGATCTTCCTAAACCTCCATGGGATATTGCTTTCACGATTCTGCGAAATGACTTCAGAGGGAGGGTCAGTATACAAATGAATATTAAAGCCATTCGTTCGGCAATTAGCTAAACCACTGCATGTCTTTCACCGCGGAAACTCCTATAGCTGAAATAGCTTCACTGGATAAAAAGCTTCTTAAGAACCTTCCAAAGATTGGATATACGAAAGTAAATGATCTGCTTTCGCACTATCCAAAGAGGTACGAAAATCGAGAACAGTTCAATGAATTTCCTTATGAGCCTACTGAATCGCCAATATGCTTTAAGGGTGAAGTGATTGATTCTTCAAGAAAGTTCTATGGAAGGCGCCGATTTTTTGAAGCTCTAATAAGTGACTCAGAAGGAACAGGGCTAAACCAAATTACGTTGCGTTGGTTTAACATGGTTTTCATCCACAAGCTGATCATGGTCGGTCAAAATGTTGTAGTCTACGGAAAGGTTAAAAAGAGTGGTAAACGACTAATTATTGATCATCCGGAATTTGAAATCGTTGAACCCAATAACACAAACTCGAGTATTCATCTTGGTCGCATTACCCCTATATATCCACTCTCAAGCGGTATAAGCCAAAGGCCCTTACGTGAGGCTCTTTTCAACATTGTTCAAAATTTAGAGGAGGAGGGTTTTCCTGAAATATTACCACCCAATGACCTTGTAGAAATACCAAGAATTAAAGCTCTTCGTAGCATTCACTTCCCGGACTCAGATAATGAACTGGCTGCGGCAAGGCGTGCATTAGCTTGCGAGGAATTTTTTATTTTGCAGCTCAATGTTGCTTACAAAAAAGCAC
>JABSSR010000234.1 GCA_013213965.1 Verrucomicrobiales bacterium
ATGCAAATTTTAAGCTCTCCTCTTCAGGCGAAAACCTGAGAATGCTTGCTCCCGACGGTAAAACAATACTCAGTGATTTTTCTAATTTACCAATACAGGAACGTGGCATTTCCTATGGAACTAATTCTAACAATGGAGAAAAGGGGTACCTGAATCCACCAACGCCTGGAGAACCTAACGGCAAGGTTTTGGATGGTCGTGTTAAAGATACCAAGTTCGATGTCGACCGCGGTTTTTACGATGGGCCGTTTACTGTAAATGTTTCTTGTGCCACTCCGGGAACATCCATCAGTTACACTATCGATGGATCCATGCCGACCCCTGAGCACGGGACCAGAATTCCCCCCAATGATGAATTTTCATTGGGACTGGCGGCCATTGAGATTTCCACTACCACAGTCCTGCGTGCCATTGCTTTCAAACCGGGTTCACTGGCGAGCAACGTTGATACGCAAACTTATATTTTCCCCAAGGACGTTATTAGACAATCCGCAAATCCTAGAGGCTTCCCCACAAGTTGGGGTGAGTTCACCGGCGTTAACGGTGGAAGTCAAGGACAACCGGTACCTGCCGATTACGAAATGAACCCTGCAATCGTGAATGCTAATCCTGAAGGCCTCAAACAGGCTTTAATGGAATTACCGACAATGTCCATTGTTGCCGATCCTGAGGATCTTTTCGGCCGGAACGGGATTCTTTCGAACCCCTTTGGTAATGTGAATGGCAGTGGAGTTCACAATCAGAGACCCTTCATTGCAGATCGCCTCGCATCAATGGAGTGGATTCAACCGGACGGTGAGCGTCAAATCCAGGTGAATTGCGGAGTCCGTTTGGTTGGAGGCTGGAGCCGACACTATCGGGCCTCTCCAAAGAAGTCGTTACGTTTGATTTTCCGTAGTCAATTTGGTCCTACTAAACTGAATTTTCCCATTTTCGGAGAAGATGAAATTGATGAGTTTGATAAGATTCAGCTGCGGGCGACTTTCAGTGATGGCTGGGTGGACAATGCTCACCCGGCCCAATTTCTTCGAGATCCCTTTATGCGTGAGACTTATCTGGCCATGGGGCAGCCAGGTTCACGTGGCAACTTTGTTCATCTCTATCTTAACGGTCTTTACTGGGGCATCTACAACCCCAGTGAAAGACCGGACGGTAATTATGCTGCCAGCCATTTCGGGGGATCAGAGAGTGATTACGACGCACTGAAGCACGAAGGACTGCGTGGTCCGGGCCAGGCTGTCACAGACTCTTTTGAAGTCATCGACGGGACATCTGAACGCTGGAAAGAAGCGTTGGCTGTCAGTGGCCGGGACATCAAAGATTCGGCGGTCTATGCCGAGTTCAAAGAATACGTCGATGTGATTTCCTTGGCAGATTACGTCCTTGTGAATTCGTTCCTTGCGAATATGGATTGGCCTGGAAAGAACTGGTATGCTTTTGGGCGCAGGGACGGTTCTGATGGCGGGTTTAAGTTTTCACCCTGGGATTCTGAATACTCCTTACATAACTTGAACGGGAACCGGGTAGATATTAGCGGCAGCAACACACCTGCTCGCTTTTACAGCCGCGTTCGTGGCAATCCGGAATTCCGGCTCTTGTTCGCTGACAGAGTTCACAAGCACGCCTTTAACGGAGGCCCGCTCACGGTTGAATCGATGGTCAAACGATACACTGAGATGGCAAATCACATAGAACCAGCAATTGATGCTGAAGCCGCCCGCTGGGGAGATAATCGACACACGCGTCAGGGCAGACGTGATTATAGGAAATCAAATTGGCTCTCGGCCCGTAACGCTGTTCTCAATAATTTTCTCAAGAATCGACCTCCGATTCCAATCTCGCAGTACCGTGCTGCTGGCCTCTATCCTTCAGTGAATGCACCCGAATTTAACCAGCACGGTGGATTTTTGGATGGCGGCTTCGACCTGACTTTGGATACTTCCTCAAAAGGCACAATCTTTTATACATTGGACGGCAATGACCCTCGTCTTTTTACCAGCGAGAATGATACTATTACAACACTCATTGGCGATGAGGCTGAAAAGTCAGTGATTTTGGTTGCCGATGCAGCCGATGAACCTCCAGTGAATTGGAATACCAACGGCTTTGATCACAGTGACTGGCTGCAGGGAATTCTCGGTGCCGGTTATGAAAAGTCGGGCAACGGACGCTTCGATCCGCTGATCGATGAATTATTTGATTTTGAATCGCTGGCGACGTCTTCGAATCAGGAAACGATCTATATGCTTACGGATTTCTGGGTAGATGATCCTTCGGTTTTTAATCTGCTCACCCTCAAAGTTCGTTACGATGATGGTTTTGTTGCATATATTAATGGAATCGAAGTTGCCCGGGAAAATATTCCAGGTTCTCCCGGCGAATTGGTTCCATGGGACGAAAATGCCTTATCCAATCACTCAGACAATCTCGCTGAACAGTTTACTGCCGTTGACGCAACCGCGGGTGTTCCACATTTGCGTGCCGGCACTAACGTGCTTGCGATACAAGCCCTCAACAGTGGGAGGGCCAGCAGTGATTTTCTGATATGGCCAAAGCTCGAAGCCGCAACTGTAGGGGACGGTCCAGGGCCTTCGGCCTTGAGTTATGGCGGATCCCTTAACCTCGAAAGTTCAGCTACTGTGAAGGCTCGGTTACTGTCATCATCGGGTCAATGGTCCGCTCTCACGGAGGCAACTTTTACAGTCGCTGCTGAAGCCGCAAATGTGAGTAACCTGGTAATTTCCAAAATCCATTATCATCCGCTTGAACCCAGCGAAGAAGAAATCGCGGCAGGACATGATCAGGAGAGTGATTTTGAATACATAGAGCTGTTTAATATCAGCAAGAAAACGGTTTCACTTTCGGGATTGAATTTTACTGATGGTATAGAGTTTCACTTTGATCCGAGCATTGTTTCTGAAATAGAATCTGGAGGCCGTGCTGTATTGGTTTCAGATATTGCGGCATTTACGCTTCGTTACGGAGCCGGAATTAAAATTTTAGGTGAGTTCAATTCCGGAAAACTCAATAATGATGGTGAGGCATTGTCTCTTAATGCACCTGATGGATCCGAGATCTGGAGTTTCCAATATAATGATTCTGGGGCTTGGCCGGATTCTCCTGACGGAGGAGGGACTGCGCTTGTGTTGATCGATCCGGAGGATCCAAAAGAGAATCAAGCTTTGAGTTTCCCTGAGAATTGGCGGCCGTCGTCTGGAACTGAAGGTCTCCCGGGCAGAGATGATCGGGTTTCGTTTGCAGTTTGGCTGTCAAATCAACCCAATCATGACCCAGACGCCGATCCGGACGGAGATGGCTTGAATCAATTATTGGCATTTTCTATTGGGCTTTCCGAAAAATTAGATCCAAGCACGTTCCTTCCTGACGTTTCTCTAGAATCCCTGCAAGTTGGAGAAACTGAGGAAATATACCCTGTAATTTCGATTCGCCAGCGCACCGGTATTGCAGATGTGAAGTTTGAAATTGAGAGTTCAACTGATCTTTTGAATTGGAGTCCTGCAAATGGCGTATTGATCTTGACTGAAGATTTGAAAAATCTAACAATGTTAAGGACTTACCGCGATTCCGAGCCATACAAGGATAACGTTAATCGGTTCTTTCGGGTAAGAGTATCCAGCAGCTTATGAATTCATTTCAACCAACCTTGAGATCATGAAACACTTTTTCCTGTTATTTTGTCTACTAACCATTCTGCAGTATTCTGCAAATGGAGAACTCATAGCATTTTACACATTTGACGACGCCAATGACCCGTTTGCGGACAGCTCCGGCCAGGGGAACGACATCACCGGCACCAACGGAACAGCCCCGACCTGGGGGTCGGACATTGGTTTCGCTGATACAGGAGCTCATGATTTTTACGGCGGCACTCTGTTAGCGCCGATTGACATTAATGCCGGTGCAATACCTGACATGACGTGGGGAGCATGGGTGCGCACTGACAACACGAACCCCGGGCTGCGCAAGATCCTGGGCCACGACA
>JABSSR010000235.1 GCA_013213965.1 Verrucomicrobiales bacterium
TGCTTCCAAACGCTTTAGTGAGGCAGGGATCAAGGTTCTGGCACTTTCAGTGGATGGACTTTCCGATGGTCAAAAGCTCCGACCCGACAAGATCAGGTCCGTTCTGGAAGGTTCTGGTTATGTTGGAAATGCCGGATTCGCTGATGATCGGCTCATCAGGGTATTGAACGCATTAATTTTGGAAACGATTTACCGTCATCGGGACCTTCCCGTTCCAACGAGTTTTCTGATTGATAAGGGTTCCTGGTTGACTGTAATTTATAAGGGGCCTGTCGATGTGGATTTATTACTAGAAGACCGATCACAGATTGGGCTCGGTCCGCAAGTGGCTCTGCGCGAATCTTCACCTTTCGGGGGCACGTGGATTGGTAAGGGATTCAAGAAGGATCCGGTTTCAGTGGCCTCGGTCTATCGTGAATCCGGTTATTTGAATGATGCCAAAGATCACCTTAAGGATTTTATTTCCTCACATAAAATTATACCTGGAAGTGATCCGGGTTCTCGAAAGTCCTTGCAATTATCGGAAGTTCATTTCTTTCTCGGTGAGATCCTTGCAGAAGAGAAAAAATTCAATGATTCACTTATTGAATTCAAAGTGGCTTCTCATCTCAATCCCGGTTCAAAGAGTATGCTGATGAGAAAGATCTATGCGCTTGCCCAAGCTGGAAAAAATGCGGCGATTGAAGAGGCCCTTGGGACGGTGAGAAAATTTCCTAATGACCCGAACGCTTTGACTTTATTGGGTGATGTCCATTATACTCTTGGGCAGTCTTTGCCGGCAGCGTCGGCCTTTACCAAAGCGCTCAAAGTGAATCCAAAGACTATTCCTGCTCTCCGAGGCCTTGCTCTGATCAGGTCAACCGCGAAAGAGGATGAGTTGAGGGATGGGAAGGAGGGGGTCAGGCTAGCTGAGTTTCTCATGAGTTCTCCTGGAGCGGATCAGAACCCTGATTTTATCAGAATCTTAGCTGCAGCACACCTGGAATCCGGAGAGTATATGAAATCCAGAATTCTGGCGGAGAAGGCCCTGCGAATGGCCCGTAATAAGGGCTTGGCATTGTTAACCGATGAGATCGAATCTTTATTAAACTCGATAAGAGAAAGACGAAAAGAATAGGATTCTCATTAATATTATTTAAATAAGGGAAGAAAGATTTCACACGCCTTGCGAATTTGTAAAACACCATCGAAAGTTCCTAACTAGTTATAATGCCATTAGTTGATCGTATAGAGCGTAAATTTGGTTGGATCGCGGTTCCAGGGATCGTGAAGATTATCATGGGCCTGCAGGCATTGGTATGGCTCCTTTGCTCTGTCCGCAGTGATAACGCACTGCTTGTTAAGATTTATCTGAATACAGATTTAATTTTAAGTGGGGAAGTATGGAGGCTAGTCAGTTTTGTTATAATGCCTACGGTAGCACCTGGACCGAACGGTATTATCTTCATGTTGTTCGCGGTTTTGTTTTCAATTTTTCTTGGCAATATGCTGGAGAGTATTTGGGGGGCTTTCAAGTTGACCCTCTATTTGATTGGTGGGGTCGTTTGTATGGTGATTGCGGAATTTTTAATTCCTGGTCAATCAGAACTGCAAGCCATCAGGAGTTTTCTTCTAATTGAGTCCATCCTCTTTGCCTGTGCAGTGTATAATCCGCATTACACGGTGATGCTTTTTGGCATCATTCCCGTTAAACTGTACTGGATTGCTCTTTTTGGAGGAGGCATGCTGGTTGTTAACGCTACCAGTAATGCGCTCTTAGGAATATCGATTGCCATTTCTCTAAGTAATTTCTTTGTTGTTTTTGTACCGGGAATGAAAAGGTCGATGCAAATGAAAGCTCAAGTCGCTGTCAGACGAAATAAATTTGAGGGCGCGAAGGTTTCAGAAAATGAGCCTTTACATCTTTGCGCCAGTTGTGGAAAGACTGAAAATGATGATAATGATCTTATTTTCAGGGTTGCAGATAGCGGAGAGGAGTATTGCGATAACTGCCGAGGCAAGAATGCTCTGCCAAGTCCATCTGTTGACGAGAAAGTCTCGACAGAGAGTAAATTCTTAAATGACCGGCCTCCGAAGCGTGAGATTCCGAAGAAGAGGCGTCCTGGTCAAAGGAAAGAGTAAGGAGTAGGAGGGTTGGCATCAACCCGTGCCTCTTAAACACTGAAGTTTCTTAATGCGTTGAGTTTTGCCAGCGCTCTCCCGTCTTTAATGACTTCAAGGGCCAGTTCAAAACCATCAGTCATATTGGAGACTGATCCGCAAATAACGAAACCGGCCGCCGCGTTAAGAGCAACAATGTCACGCTTTGGCCCGCAGTCCGTTCCGTCCAGAATTGATATTAGTATCGAAGCGTTTTCTTTTGGATCTCCTCCCTTAAGTTCAGAAATAGCACAAGACTCAAGGCCAAGGTCTTCAGGTGTGATCTCTGATTCGTTGACACTAGCCCCGTTCCATTCTGAAACTCTAGTCTTTCCGGAAAGAGATAATTCATCTAGTCCTTCTCCTTCTTGCCCCTTTCCGTGGACGGCCCAGGCTCTCTTTCTGCCTAACTGACCCAGTATCTCAGCGAAAGGAGAAGTGAAGGCTGAGTCGAAAACTCCGACTAATTGATAGTCCGGGCGAACCGGATTAAGGAGAGGACCTATTAGATTGAACACGGTTCTTATTCCTTCTTCTGCCAGTACTTTACGGACAGGAACCACTGCCTTGAAGGCGGGATGGTAGAGTGGGGCAAACAAAAAGCCTGCACCATGTTCCAGGACACATTCACGCAGTGCATGGACGGGCAGATCAATGGGGACTCCGAGCTCTTCCAGTACGTCAGCTCCTCCGCTCTTAGACGTGATTCCCCGGTTACCATGTTTTAATACGGTTAATCCACCACCGGCCAATACAAATACGGAGGCCGTGGAAATATTAAAAAGATCTAGTTTATCGCCCCCGGTTCCACAAACATCAATTGTAGGGCCTTTACAATCTTCCGGCCCAAATCCCGGGTCAACTGCATGCTTTAGAAAAGCCTCAACAAAAGTGGCTATTTCGGCTGGGGTCTCCCCCTTTGCTGAGAGGGCCTTGAGAAATTCAGTTTTAGTGGCCGTATCATCATTTTCTTCCAGTAATGCCTCTGCGGCCATAGCTATTTGGCTCTGGCTTAGATTATTTCCGGACTCAAGTAATTCGGTCAGTTCAAGCATGTTTCAATGATTACCTTATATTAGGGTTCCTCACAGTCTAAAATGAGACATTATTCATCAAATTTCGATTTGAATTATGCATCAAATTCAGATTTGTTAATTAAATACAAATAGAAGTGAGCTATAAAGAACCTGAACAGATTTGTTTAAAAGGATCATTGATTCTTGCGGATCCCTCATTAGCGGATCCTGGATTCGAGCGCAGTGTTCTCTTGCTTACGAATCATAAGCATGATGACGGGGCAGCCGGATTCATTCTCAATAAGCCAATGGGAAAAAAGGTCTCGGACCTGATCCAGATAGATGCGATGCGGGAACTTGGTGACTTGCCTGTTTTCCTGGGAGGCCCTGTCAGTTCTGACCAGTTGACCTTTGCGTCCATTAATTGGGACGCGCAGGATGAGGAACTTGGTTTTGATACTCACTTATCATCCGAGGAAGCGTTGCATCGTTTACGGGAAGGTTTTTTCATCAGGGCATTCGTCGGATATTCTGGCTGGTCTGAAGGGCAGTTGGAGTATGAACTTCAGCAACGTGCATGGATAACTCGTAAGCCTGTTCCAATAGCGGCTAGCCTGGATGCTGATGAGGGGTTGTGGAGAGATCTCCTTTCGACGATGGGGCCTTATTATAAGATGTTGGCGTCCTTCCCAGAGCATCCTGAGCTTAACTGATCTTTTCAGGAAATGTTTCTGACGGGCCGGGTAATGCGCCGCCATAGGAAATCAAGTTCCGGTGCGATTTGAGAAAATGTCTCCTCCTCAGAGTCCGAAGCATTTATAATGGCTCTGCTAGCGACGATCGATGCCAAATCTCCGCGATCCAGTTCCAGAACATCGAGATTTTTTCTGGCGCTCCCGTTCAACTCATCAAGTTGAAAGTTTTTTCCTTCAGGTGATTTAAAGGCGATGACTTTGGAGCTTTGCATTGGGCTGTTCTCTGCCTGATCCACGAGGGTTCTCCAGTACGGGATCCGGTCAGCCGGCTCGAATCCAAAGATGATTTCCATTTCCGGTGAGAGCCAAGAGGACGCGGAGGAATCACCATGAACATCAAATTCTCTGTATTCAATGATGGGTGATCTTCTGCCCGCAATTTCCAAGGTGTAGCGGATCGCTTCGGTATCGAATAGGCTCTGTCCACTCGAATAAAGTTCGTTCCTTTGGTTTGCGAAATCCTTCACCGAACTCGGAGCATTTTTTTCAGGATCCTCCCAGGGTGAATTGACTATGGTTTCTTTTGTGGTTTCTGCAGATTGATTGGCATTGGATGCGGTCCTCTGATTAACTGAGCGCATCATTTTCTGAATTCTCTGTAAAGTTTCAGTGGGCGCTGAATGATGTGTGATTTCTGATCCTTTGAGGTTGGAAGGTTTGTTCAGGAAAACTTTATCGTTTCTGCCTTTTAACCATTCCGATGATGCCATCCGTAGTATTTGGCGTGGTGAGGGAAGAACTTTCTTTGAAGTTGATTGATAGAGTTGCTCCAAGTCTATCCTATTAATGAAATTATCAGCAGTATTCGACTCTGAACCGGCACGTTCAATGCGGTGCCTGATAAGCTCTTCCGCGGAATGGATCGATATACCGTTAAGTCTGACATTTATCTCATTTACCCTGTCCCTGACCGCGGAAGGAATGGCATTAGTGAATGTCGAGTCCCACAGATCATCATTGATTGCCAAGATAACCAAAGGCAAGACGCCCTGCCGAGTAATACTCGTTAGAAGTTGCGTTAATTCCAGACTCTGTTCTGTATTCTTATATAAGAGATCGAGGTGATCGAAAATGAGGGTCAGGGGCCGGTCATGACTGATGGATTTATTGAATTCTTCTATTCGTGTCTGTGCATCATGATCATTGAGAGAATTGATTTCATTTATTATTATTTCCGGACCATCAAGTTCGCACCCATAAAGAATTTCAATCCAAAATTCACAGGATCTATTTGAAAGTCCTGTCTTATTCATGAGAGCCGTGACCAGATGCGGGAAGAGCGCTGAAATATTTTGTTTGAACCATTCAGCAATGAGGGAGGAACGGTCCCTGAGGTTGAGCATTTTATCATAATGCTTTCGTAAACCGTTAATGGCTGTTGATTTGTTTTCGACCGGTACAATTCCATCGGTGACGAGATTGCATATGAGATCTGCAAATAATGTCCTTGCCATTGATGACAGTGGGGACAGGGATCCTTTAGAGGATTCATGTGAAAGGAAGAAAATTATTTGTTGGAGAATGAATGAATAATTAAGTTTTGAATCCTCGGATAGATTAATTTGAACGGGCGTTGAGATCGTGGATTGACTTTCTAAGGCCTCGGCGATGAGGTGAGTTTTTCCTTGTCCAGAGTCTGGTGAACTTACCATCAGAATTTTTCCTTTATGGTTAGTTGATTGGTTAGAGGAAAGGATATGGTCTTTGATTAAGTCAAGTTCCTTTGGGTAAAGTGAGACGCTTTCACCTGACTGAAGTAATGAGTCAGGGTTAAAAATGGAATCCTCAAATGGGTTGTCTCGGGTCATTAAGGAAGAGTCAATTACTAACAATTCGTATATTTACGGAAATAATGAGTAATGCCCTGATCTTACTGAATATCTTAATAAATGACATACAAAACAGAGCAAAATTGAGAATCTTATCAAATCCTTCATTAGAAGTTTATAATCCCTTCAAAACAAGACATTTGGAATCGTGAGTACGATTAATTAATTAACGAATAATCTCAGCCTTTTCGAAATAATTACTGCTGCCCAATAAAGAAGAAATCACTTTCCTTTTATAACTTTGTGATACAAAGTTAATTCAATGAAAGATTCAGAACATGCGTTAGAGCATTTGAAGGTGATCCGAGGAATGATGGAAAAAGCCACCATCTATAGAGCCCTATCAGCACCGGCAGCAATTTTTGGAGGAGCGCTGGCGATGTTAATTGGGTTATATTTTTTTATTCAGGATCAGAAAGAGATTTATGTGAGTGGATATGAGTTCTTTTGGACATGGGTAATTGCCCTCGTCATTGGTGATTCTTTCAATAGTTTTCTATTATTTAGGCGTGCCAGGAAGGAAGGCGTTAATTTTTTATCTTCCGGGCTAAAGCATACGTGCTATGCATGTGCTCCGGCCGTTATTGCTGGAGGGATTATTTCTTATGAAGTGGTCGAACAGGAAGTTGAGCTTTGTGCATTGGTCTGGATCCTTTGCTATGGCGTTGCCATTTTGGCAATGGGGGGAGCGGCACCGCGTTCATTGCGGCGATTGGGTTGGGCATTTCTGATATCTGGATGTATTATATTTTTGGGGTGGATGAAATACGGTCCTGCCATATCTGCCCGTCTTGGAATTAATGAGCTGGGTGCTGGCGCCATGATGATGATGATGACCTTTGGTCTTTTGCACTTGGCTCAGGGATTTGGTGTTCTTTTACGCAAGGAGGAAAAGGATCCTGTTTCCTGAAGAGCATTTGATATGATTGATTTCGATAAGCTTGATAAAACGATTCACGAAAGAGGCAGGTTGTCTATTATGACAATGCTTGTCTCCAGAGGTGAGTGGAAGTTTCAGGAGCTCAAAGATCAATTAAAAATGAGTGACGGGAATCTCATAACTCACCTGAGATCTCTTCAGAAAGCGGGTTATGTGTCCACTGAGAAAGAACTTAAGGGGCGCAAAGTGACAAAATATCTGCTGACACGTTCAGGAAAGAAAGCATTTAAGGGGTACCTCCGGCTCCTCGAGCAAATCGTTACGCAGGGAAGTTCATAAATGTAAATTTTTTTGTAAGAATACTTTGTGCTGCAAAGTATATAAATTAATGCAGAGAGAAAAAATAAGAAAAGAAATGATTGGTCGATTAAATATACATTTGGCGTCCCATTACGGGATGTGTTTTGGCGTGAGAGATGCTTTAGCGGTAACGCGAAACACATATGATGAAAATGAGGTCACGGTCCTGGGCCAACTCGTTCACAATCCATTAGTCAGTCAGGAGTTAATTGAGAACGGGATCAAAGAAGGAGAACTGAAAGATCCGCCAACCAATACTAAGGGGACCGTTATCATTACGGCGCACGGAGCCTCTGACTCTGACCGTGTACGATGGTCCTCTCCTCAAAGGAAGGTGGTAGACACTACGTGCCCACTCGTGCATAAGGCACATCAATCTCTTGTCTCTTTAATTGATTCTGGATTCTTTCCTGTCGTAATAGGTAAGAAGGGCCACGCCGAAGTGAATGGGCTGATTGGAGATTTTCCGCAAGCAATAGTAATTGAAAAGGAGGAGGATATATTTGATGTGCCGTATGAAGGGAAGATAGGCATTGTTTCGCAGACCACTCAACCCATCGACAGGGTTAATGAATTAGTTCAGAGGATACGATCGTTGAGGAACAACGCTGAAGTGAGATTCATTGATACAGTGTGCTCACCTACAAAGAACAGACAGGAGGCGGTAAAAAATTTGTGTGAGGTTTGTGATCTAATTGTAGTTGTTGGTGGTTCTAACAGTAATAATACTTCGCAATTAGTATCTACAGTTGAGAGGCTCGGGTGCAGGGCCGTTCAGGTGGAAAGGCCTGAAGATATAATTCTTGATTGGTTCACCGAAACTAAAGCCGTGGGTGTTACTGCTGGAACTTCGACATTAAATGAAACGGTTATTTCTGTTTATGAGAGGATTAAAGTGATATCTGAGGAATTGACCGTAAAAGATCGAGAATATCTCGGAAAAGAGAGGATATTATGCTGAATGATGGTTTTTAAGGTCTTTTTCTTTTAAAGGATTATAAGATTATTATATATATTAAAAGCGGGTATTGATTATTTTATTTCTTGGATATATTTTATTTTTATGAAGCCGACTCATTTTTTCACTCTGGGGCTTTCCCTTATTTTTTTATCAACGCCTTTGCTTGCACAGGACCAGCCCCTTACTCCTACGGAGAAGGCGCAGATGTTGAATACCGTTAAAAACATAAAAGGTAATGTAAAGAAGGGGAGGTACGGAGTTCATGCTGCGGCGATATCAGCGTTCCGGGCCGCATCCTCTTCCCCAATTTCCGCATATGAGTTTTATCTGAAGTGTTACAAGGAAATCAATTTTACCAGGAAAGGTGCTAAGGAATCAGAATACCGTGATTGGAAGTCAAAGAATAAAGATAGTCTCAGTTCGCGGGAGCACTCTACGGCCAGACGATTACAGTTGCAGTTTCTTGTCCTCACTCTGAGGGCAGCACAAATCCCTGAAGATAAGAGTAAGGAGAAACTCATTCCCGAGTTAACTATGTTAATGGATAATTGTTTGTCTGCTTATCCTCACCTTGGCAGATCTAAGAGGATCCTGCATTCAGGAGCCACAGGTTCAACTTTTGCAGAGGTCTATGATTTGCAGTCTACGCTAAATGCTCTCAAAAGCTGGCCCCGTGCTCCTATGGATATCAGTGGCATTTACGAGTCAACGATTTTTCCTGTTTATCGTACCCCTGAAAGAGTCAAGGAGTTGACCGCTGCATGGAATAAGAGAATTTCTCAGGAGATCACTTTGGTCGCAGCGAACGACAGCACGGAAGCTGAAATTGATTTTACAAACAAGACGCTTCCCAAATTGAAATGGGCCAAGTATCTTGATTTGCTCAGAGCAGGAAAGAAAAGAGTTGCTTTGACTGCAATGGTGACTCTAGTAAAAAGTAACCCGGAGCATCAGGACATAGATGCGTGGCTCGAAGAGTTGGAGGGTTATCTTTCAGGTGAAGTCGAACCTAGCTCCTTTGAGGATGCGGCGAAAGAGGCTGAAGCGCTTGCTGCCAGAAAAAAACAGAACGCGGGTACAAATTCTCCAGCAAATCCGAATCGGAATGATGCTCAAAAGGCTCTGGAAAATTTAAATCTTGGCGGACGCCGTGGTAACAGAAGAGAAATTCCAAACGACGTTGACGTGGATAGGATCCGCGGACTGTTGAATCGACGATAGAAGGTTCTCTTAGTTTTCTGTTTCTGGTCTTAGATGGGTTGGCATTGCCTTGGTCAGGCTTTGTGATCCTTTTATTTTGTATTGAGGATCAAAGAAATAAGGTTTTTTCGTCAACTATTGGAACGTGTCCTTGACATCTAGTTAAGATATGTAAAATATCAGCTCACACAAACAGTATCCGTGACCATGAAGAAGATTAAGATCCTTGCATCCGCCGCTTTAATTCCCATTTTTAGTATTTCTTGTACA
>JABSSR010000236.1 GCA_013213965.1 Verrucomicrobiales bacterium
AGGCCCTAAGTACTTCCTCCTCTGTAGCATTCGAAAGCGCTTCGAAGTCCGGGAACCACTCTAACCATCTGCGGTAATAACCGCGATCCAGGACTGTTGAAACCTGTGTTTGTTGCAACATGACTTCAGAAACTAGAATCTCGTAAGGGTCATTGGTGGTGCGCCAAGGATAATCCTTACCAAACTCCTCAAACCAACTAATAAGAGTACGATTTAATCGCTCTGATTGATTCAAGGGGAGCGGATCTTCACATTTTGGAACTTTCAACTGTTGTACCATGTCCAGCTTGTGTTTAACTCATTGAGTGGCAAAACCAATCAATTCATACACTCATCCATTAAACTTGGAACAGGTTAACGAATTGCGTGAAATCTTGGAACATGAAAATTTCGAATTCAAAACAAAAGAATACACGATTTTCTCTGCGAGTAAGGATCACCTGAATGTTAGTGTTTACCAAAAAGGACCAAAAGTACTAATACAAGGCAAAAAAACTGAAGAATTCGTACATTTCACTCTTGAACCCAGAATACTTGGTGAAGCCAAGCTCGGTTACGAAGAAGAATTCAATCCGGAAATGTTCGAGCCTCATTTTGGAATTGATGAGAGTGGGAAAGGAGATTTTTTTGGGCCGTTAGTTATAGCGGGCGCTTATACCGATAAAAATCTGGCTCGTGTACTTCTTGATGAAGGAATTGCTGACTCAAAAAAGATAACTGACACTAAAATTAAAAAACTTTCCAAAATCATTCGAAAAAGTCCAGGGATTGAGCATGAAATTATTATAATCGGGCCCAAGAAGTACAATGAACTTTACAGTAAAATTGGAAACCTCAATAAATTACTGGCCTGGGGACATGCCACCTGTATTGAGAAGCTTTGTGAAAAACGTCCTGATTGCAACAGAGCACTCAGCGATCAATTTGCCAGAGCCTCGGTCCTCATATCATCACTAGGGAAGCGAGGGAAAAAAATTAAAATAGAACAACGGACCAAGGCAGAGGCTGATATAGCAGTCGCAACTGCCTCTATATTAGCACGCGATGCGTTTGTCACATGGATAGATAAAGCGACTGAGCAGTTCGGATTTTCGATCCCGAAAGGAGCATCAAACAAGGTCCAGGAAGCCGGAGAAAAATTAGTTGCCCAGCATGGTACTGAAATTCTTGTGGAGGTATCAAAGATCCATTTTAAAACAGCTCAGAACTGGCTATAGGCTACATTAACATTACAATTACATTAAAGTGTGAATGAGTGACATTTTTCCGTTGCCAAATCAATCCAGATCGCTATTGGTTGTGCCTCTTCATTACTCTACATTTGAGGTAATCTGATAGAACGAATAAAATAGCCTGATATTAATCAGGCAATAAATCACTGAAAAAAATTTAATGAAAACAGCCACCAAACGTGATCTCGTAATAAAAATCAGTAACGAAACGGGAATGACTCAGCAACAGGTCTTTGACGTTATTCAAAAAACATTAGATACGATTACACAAACACTCGCAGCTGGAGACGAAGTGGTGTTAAGAAATTTCGGCTCATTCCAGGTCAAGGAAACAAAACAAAAAATCGGCCGTAATCCAAACAAGCCCGGGACCGATGTCATTATACCACCAAGAGCAATAGTTAAGTTCAAGCCTGGTAAAGAAATGAAAGAGCGTGTTGCCACCGTTTTACCTCAGATACAAAACTCAGAGGAACCTCTGCCAATCACAGAAACACCGGCATTATAATTTGAGCATTAGAATATTTCCTCGGCCAGCAGAGCCTATTAATTACTCACCTATTTTTCATTCCTTTCTTATTTGATCGGCAATTGCTGTTACCGCTTCAATTCCAGGGCTCCCTTTAAAATCCGATAAAGCATTGGATAAAATTTCCAAAGCAGTGCCTTTGTTTCCACCTGCTAGCTTGATCTGAGCACGAAGCAAACGGATCCTCAATTGATCTTCGGAATTAACATATAAACCTGCGGCCCTTTTGAGCACCTCATCAGCATCTTCATATTTTTTTTCAGTCATCATATAAAGACCTGTCGACTCCAGCACTTTCCCACTCTTTAATGAGGCGGCAGCTTTATCCAAATTGGAAAACAATTGCTTCGGTTCAGATGCCCATCGTAAAACAGCAATACGGAAAGCTTTGAAATCATCATCCTGACCTTCTTCAATTTCACTCTTGATTATGAAGGGTTGATATAGAGGGTCACCAATCATCACCTGCATCCACGAAAATACTGGGGTCGCTATCCAGCCTGCCTCAGCAAAGGTAAAACCAGCTAAAAAACGAGCATTAAACAAGTCAAGGTGCGTAGACATCTGTAAAAAAGGCTCATAAACGTTCCCTAGAACAGCACATGCGCCGCGAGAAAGTAATGGACCTGACCAGTTCTTTAGGGTCGTGCGAAGTGTACTTGCAGAATATGAATGAATGTGTGCTGCTACTGCTCCTCTTTTAAATTTAAAGCCCGGATCAACGAACGGTCCCTGGGCATTCTGTGTATACCAGCCAAAATATAAAATAATATCTTTCCCGAGTGGATAACCTTTCGGAATCCGGGTAGAAAACCGATCCACTAATGCAGGAATCCCCGCCCTCTTATAAAAACCATTGCAGGTCTCAAGCCAATCATCACCAATCTTATAGCCCGCCCCCTTCTCTTTAGCCAGATTAGCAATATCGATCAGAGCCATGCCCCACAATCCAGATTCTTCAGTAGCAATGGCATCATCAATGAGCCGTTTGGCTGTGGCATAAGTGGGCCCGTCCAGTCTGGATGTTAAAAGGATGTCCGGAGTCCCTCCCGGCTCAGTCGATCTGAAGTAAGGATTGCCTGCCGCTCCACTGAGCCTTGATAAAGCCATACTCAAACAGGCAATCTCAGAATCAATACTCGCAGCATCATTGTCACCAGGCCCACGATTGGTTGAGGACTTTTTCGTTGGATCCTTCAATACAGAACTTTCCACTTTGAGAGGCATTCCAAACATAATTGCTGCAAACTTCATTTTTGTATGAACAGTTCGCAGATTTCCCTGAGCATCTTCTTTTCTTTCCCACCATCCATTGGTATCAAATTGTTTGCGAAGTGGTTCCAAGATCGTCTTTTTATATTCGGACCGAGTGATGCTTTCCTCGGTCGAACACTTCAGCCCAATTAAATTCTCAAACGGAACATTTCGCTTGCCGGCATAATACGCAGCCAATTTCCGAGAATCGGCCACGTTCTGATTGTAGATCACAAGGGTAGCAGGCGCGTACTGACTATTTTTAGCTGGCTCCTTGCTCGATGCAGCAGAGAAAAAGCAAATAAATAGAAATATTAAAATCAAATTAAAATCAATACTTCGCTGATCAAATCCCATCATGATAATAATTGTAGACTAAATAATAATAAGCACTTCTCATGGATTCGAATGCAGATTAAAATGAAATGTTTGCAATCTTGAACCTAATTTCCATGTATTAAGAACTAAAATCAATTTTTCATCATATCCAATCAATTGATTCTCATTGAATCCAAAGAGCCCCTCAATATGATTTACATCACTCAATAAGATGCATTTTTGATCATGAAATTCCTTAAACTTTTTATTTTACTGATTTTTCCTATGATTTGTTTTTGCAATTGTTCGCAAAATCTTGCCCGAGTACAACCCTATGATCGTGGCAACTTATCGCAGCTAAGCATGTCAGGTGAACTACATGCTCTGATCACTACAATGACCGAACATGGATACTTCTCAAGAGAAGGAAGCTTTGGAGGTGGATTAATTGGCGGCGGGGGATGCGGATGCAACTAGATCAGAACTAGCTTTTGTGAAAATGAGTCGATCCATTTTAATACACAAGTATGGATCCGTCTTTTCAAAGGCGGGTCTGGCAACATTAGTTTTAAATAAAGGTACTGCATCGCAATTTATTTTATTTGAGTCGAGGCATCTAAGCTCTGCCGCATTAACTAAAGTCATTAAATGGACCGCTGTAAATATTGCCGGATTAGGCGCCTTTGATGCCGTTAGTGGTGCAACGCAAATCACACAGATCGCCCCTTCTGCCGGATCATCAACGGTACCAGCCAAGGCAGGTGAACTATTGAATCTAGTCTACCAAATAACGGGAGCACCGAAACGAGCAAAGAGTTGGGCCGTCATCGGGGAACTTCCTCCGGGCCTCAATCATCTTAACTCAACCAACAGCAATACGGACGGCATCACCGGAATCCCAACCGAATCAGGTAATTACAGAATAATGATCCGGGCCTACAAGGAAGCCAACAACAGCGGTTCAAATTACTTCACAAAAACTTTTATGATAGAGGTAGCTCCTGATACACAACCTCCCGCGATTTCTACTCATCCTCTGAGCCTCACTACCACTTCAGTCAGAGAAGAAACCCTTCAGGTCATCGCCACCGGGAACGGACTCAAATATCAATGGTACAAAGGTAATTCGGGTGATACCTCAGCGCCAATTTCTGGTGCAAACGCCGAATCGCTGATAATTGGACCACTGGATAAAGATACCAGTTACTGGGTGAGAATTTCCAACGACTCAGGATTCATTGATTCAAAGACAGCCAATTTAGAGGTATTGGACGACTACGATAGCTGGGCATCAGAGACTTTTGGATCTGTTAACATTAATCCTGAACTGGCAGCACCAGATAAAGATGCGGACGATGATGGGTTAACGAACGAAATGGAATACATCTTAGGTAATTCACCAATCAAACAAAGTATAGATTCAGAAACTACACTAAGGTTACAAAACTCTAAGCTCGAAGTCTCATTCCAGACAGAGCCCGCAGCCAGAAAAGGTTACATCGGATTAGAACGTGCCTACAGTCTCGAGGAATCCAGTGATATTTCCAAAGGTTCCTGGACTCCAGTGCAGGGACATCAAAACATTATTGGGAACGGCCAGAAAATCACAATTTCCACGAAATTAAGCGATAAAACAAAATACTACCGCCTGAACGTTGAGCTCAGGGAAAAATCCTGAATGATTAGCAATTATCATCGGCCGATCATCCTGACCTGTCTCTTGCCCTGGGTAAACTCAAGGGCCAATGAACTGAGCCAGGAATATGATTATGGATTTCAAATATACGATGAGGGCAATGAGAGGATCAGGGTCGAAGCCAATTACTTCAGGGGAAAGATTGATCTTAGTGATGAATCAACGTTCAGGTTCCAACTCCTGAATGACGCGATCACAGGATCATCACCTACGGGCGCGCTTCCGGGAGGGAGTCAGCCATTCACCTCAGACCTGGAAGACGTCAGGACAGGCATTCTGGCCGCACTAGGACACAGTCTGGGCGATCAGAGGCTGGAACTTGAACTCTCAAAGAGCGAGGAGTCCGACTATTACTCGAGCGGTATTTCAATCAACTACGAAAAGGATTATAACTTGGGTAACACGACCCTGGCATTTGGCTTCAATTATCTTGATGACATCGTCAAGGTTCCGCTCCTCAAAGACCAAGAAAAGGACAGTTACGACATATTTGCGGGCATCACCCAGATCCTTGGAAAAAACACCATCATTTCAGCGGACCTTACTCTGGGACACTCTGAAGGGTATCTTAATGATCCTTACAAGGTCGTTCAAAGAAATGAGGACTTTGTCATTGCCCCGGGAATCAGCATTCCAATCGTTAGCATTTACAGGGAAAATAGACCAGATAGCCGGACAAGACAAGTCCTCCATCAACAGACAAAACACTTCTTTGAATCAATTAATGGAACACTGAAGGCGGCATTTCGTCTCTCTCACGACGACTATGGCATCTTCTCACAAACGGCAGAGATGGAATGGCGTCAGGAGGTCAATGAAGATCTTATAATCGCTCCTTTTTACAGGTTCTATAACCAGAACAGTGCCGACTTTTTTGTACGCACTTTAAATGAACTTAATATCGATACTCCGGCCGATGAACCGAATGGAGACGGTCCGAATTATTCAGCGGACTACCGCTTGTCCTCTCTTAATGCAACAAGTATAGGGCTCAAAATCCACTATCAGGTAAATGATAAACTCTCCCTTTCGGGCGCCTATGAACATTACGCCATGAAGGGTGTTGGCAGTGAAACAGCACCGACCGAGGCATATCCCACGGCCAACACATTTAGTATCAGTGCTCAACTCAAATTCTAAGATAAATGTATGAGTGCTCCGGACCTGAGCCAATTCTTGACGCCTACTGCTAACGGAGTCAGGGACCTGAAATTTAGGGCACTGGGCACGGAATGTAATATAAAAATAAGGCTAATATCTGAGAGGCAATCGCTGAGATTTGCCGCAGATGCTCTGGAATGGATAAAGAACTTCGAGGAGAAGTACTCCCGGTACCTGGACAATTCTCTCATATCCACGATTAATTCCGCTGCTGGTCAGTCATGGATCGAAGTCGATGAAGATGCGGAACGCCTACTCAACGTTGCTGATGAGGTGTTCAGG
>JABSSR010000237.1 GCA_013213965.1 Verrucomicrobiales bacterium
ATAGAATGGGGCATGAATCTTCAAACGGAACATGAACGATTCCTGACTGAAGAACATTTCAAATCTTCTGTGACAGTGCACGATTACCCTAAATCCATTAAGCCATTTTATATGCGAGTGAACGATGACGGAAAAACATCCGCGGCCATGGATCTATTGGTGCCAGGAATAGGTGAGATTATAGGGGGAAGCCAACGCGAAGAACGACTAGATATCCTCATTAAAAACATGGAAGATAATAACATCTCGAAAGAAGATTATTCCTGGTATTCTGACTTGCGTAGATATGGGACTGTCCCTCACTCTGGTTTTGGTTTAGGCTTTGAAAGGATGCTAATGTTTGTGACTGGAGTTGCTAATATAAGGGACGTGATTCCATTCCCGAGGACACCGGGAAGCGCCGAGTTTTAAATTGTAATGAAATGAGACTAATTCTTGGGATAATACTCCTATCTTATACGAACTCAATTGCGGAACCTGTTAGAGAAGGCGCATTAATAACTGAGTTAGTATCATCTAAACAATCCATTGCTCCTGGCGAAACGATCGACATAGCGCTCAGGATCAAACATGACAAAGGCTGGCACACTTACTGGAAAAGCCCGGGAATTGTTGGAGTCCCTACTGGACTTGCTTGGAAATTACCAGACGGCTTCAAAGCCGGAAAGATATTATGGCCTCAACCTGAAACCGTAAAAATGGGTCCTTATAATGCTTATGGATATCATGGTGAAGTGTTTCTAATTATTCCTCTCACTGCCTCTCAAAATGCCAAGCCAGGAACCAATTCACTGATACAAGCACGAGCCAGCTGGATGTGCTGCTCAACTGTATGCCAACCCGCTTTCGCTGATTTAAAATTATCGATACAAATTTCTAAAAGCGCCCAACCTCATAAGAACACTAAATGGTTCAATCTTATTATTAATTCGCGTTCAACTTTTGCTCAAAACAATCAGTCATGGAAAACGACTGCCGTTCGCAAAGGAAAAAAAATAATACTAACTCTAAGCCCGCTAGAAAAAGAAAAGCCATCCGCACCAAGGACTCCATATTTTTTCTCTGAAGACGGCCTCATCCATTCAGACAAAAAACAATCCATAAAAATATTACCGAGCCGATCAATCGTTTTCCGATTACACGTTTCTGAATTTGGCCCTGAGAATCCTACTCACTTAAAGGGGATCTTTTATAATAAGAATGGACTGCCTGATAACTCAGGAGCCACGCCAATATACATTAACGCACCAATTAAGGGCTCTTGATTGTGACCAAGTTGGTATATGATGTCCTAAGATTGACAGCTACTTTCATCACGCTAGAGTCAATTCTGTTCACAATAGAACACTAAGCCGGAGTAGCTCAGGGGTAGAGCAATTCATTCGTAATGAATAGGTCGTCGGTTCAATTCCGACCTTCGGCTCTCTAAATACACATTAGCCTTACAATTTCCCGTGCTCAGAAACATCATTATCACTTCATTAGTAATATCCAATGCCCTATTCGCAGTAGAAAAACCCAATGTCGTTATCGTGTACGGCGATGATGTAGGCTATGGGGACATTGGAGCGAACGGGGCAACAAAAATACCAACCCCAAATATCGATGAAATCGCAAAACAGGGCCTCCTATTCACTGACGGACATTGCACCGCC
>JABSSR010000238.1 GCA_013213965.1 Verrucomicrobiales bacterium
GGTAGGATTTGGAGAATAACACCTAAAAAAGGTGCCCTCAAAGTGCCCGAACTCGTTAGCTTAACAGAAAAAGATTTGGTTGATAAGCTAGCTTCTCCGGAAAGATGGACAAGACTCAAAGCTAAGCAAGTACTCTCGAAGAGAGATCAATCGAAAGTAATTAATATATTGCGTAATTGGGTTGCCTCTCGCGAGGGACTTGATTTGCTGGAAGCATTATCACTCCTCGAGTTTTTGAGTGTTCCGGATTCTCAAATCGTAATTAAAAATATAAATTCAGATGATCCAAGGATCAGAGCTTATGCGGCTAGGGTCATAGGCAGATGGGGTACGAGGCTTGAGGGTTACCAGGACTTATTATTAAGTCTGGCACAGGACAAGCATCCGAGGGTCAGGATGGAGGCTCTTCTTTCGTGCGCTCAAATATCGGAACCAAATTCTATTTTGGTGGCTGCAGCTGTTGCTGAAGTTCCAAAAGATAAATGGATTAATTATGCTTTTTCTCAGGCAGTTCACCACCTCAAGCCTACATGGATACCGGCGTTCAGAGAGGGCAATCTGGATATTGCTAAATATCAGTCAGGTTTTTCGGATGTATTGAGCCAGTCTGATTCAAAAGCAATTATTGCGGATATTCGTGATCTTGTTAAGAAAGAAAATGCCAATAATAAAACAACAGCGAACCTTCTTAGATCACTTGTCATTCTGGGCGATGAAGATGATTTAAAGTTTGTTTTAAATTTAAAGGAACTCAGCCCATCAGTATTGATAGCGTTAAAAAATCAACAAAGACCGAAATTTGAAATTCATCAAAGATTGGCAAATTTTCTTAAAACTGAAGATCGGGAAATAAGAAAAGGAATAATTGATTTGATAGGAGCTTGGGAAGTTGAGGAACTGATAAAGGAAATCTCAGACATTGCCTCTAATACAAGGATAAATAAAAATCTTAGAGCAAAAGCATTTAAGGCTATGGGTGTAATTGGTGGCAAAGATGCGCTTCTAATTAGCAAGCAAATTGCGGCCAATGACAATGATCCTTGTCAGTTGGATGCTATCGGTTCTGTGATCAGTATGCATGTCCCTAATGGGGTTAAATTAGCGGTTGATCTTCTCAAGAAGGAATTGGTTTTTGAGCAGATATCAAAGCTATTTGATGCGGTTGCATCAAGGAATGGTGCTATGGAATTACTGGCAGAGGAATTACCAGGATCTTCAATTAATAAGGAGAAGGGATCATTGATTAGGCAGGCATGGATAGCTAAAGGCTTAGTGAGTCCTGAATTATCTTCGAGTCTTGATCAGTTAGCCGGTATTCCGGCACCAAGAATAGAATACACGGATTCAAATATTCGTGAATTTGTAAGAGCCGGCAATGCCGGTGACGCAAAGAAAGGGGCTGTTCTATTTAAATCAGCGGGACTTGGATGCGTTGCCTGTCACAAGGTTGATAACATTGGCGGTATAATTGGTCCTGATCTTTCGGCCCTAGGTAGCGGGGTGCCATTTGATAGAATTGTCACTGAGGTCATGTGGCCCACTCTTCAAGTCAAGGAGGGGTACTCCTTGACAAGGATAGTGACAAAAAAATCACAGACCTTACAGGGATATGAACAGGCGAGCCGAGAGGAGAATAAGATTCTTCTCAGAGACTTTGCAGGCGCTGGCATGCACCGTATATCACGGGATGATATTGAAAAGGTTGAGAAGATTGGAAGCTTAATGCCTCCTACTGCTCAGATTCTTAGCAAAAATGATATAGCTGATTTACTAGCCTATTTATTTAGCTTGAGGGGTTAAGAGTACTAGGATACTTCCCAACCCTTTCTGTAAGTCTTGCTAAGAAGTTCGGTAGCTTTTTTATCATTAGTGATTTCGAATTTTTCAGCGTCCCACTCGAATTCTTTTCCTACTTCGACTCTGTGAGCGAGATTGCCTAGTAAGTTGTGTTCGATAAGGGCACCTGAATATTCAAAATTACATAGACTCTTTCCTTCACCCTTACAGGCGCTTATCCATTCCTTATGATGGCCTAAAGACTTTGCAATTGATGGATTGGGTCTCTTGTAATCCTTAAATTTTTCTCCCGGGCTGTGGACGATTTTTCCATAATCTGAAACAACAATTCCTTCATCACCTACAAAGGCCACGCCGATATGCCACTTCGATATGTTTGTGTCTTTGCCTAGTTTTGGCTGGAGCCGTTCGGCCATTGTCTTCATTCCCTCAGGGCCATGATACCATATGAGATCAATTTCTCCGCGTTTTCCACCTCCGACATTTGCATCCGGATGATGCCATGTGGCGATTTGAGAAGGAGGTGCGGCTACTTTGTCACCTTTGGGTCCTTCTGCTTTTACTTTGTTAGGTCTTGAAAGTTCCAGTGCCCAATAAGGAAGATCAATGAGGTGACTTCCCATATCGCCTAGGACTCCATTTCCAAAGTCCCAACGTCGGTTCCAGTTAAGATTACCGCCTTTCCAATAACCTTGGTTATATGCTCTTTGAGGGGCAGGTCCTAGCCAAGTTTCCCAATTAAATCCATCGGGAACAGGCTGTTCAGGAAGAACTTCCTCGCCGACTGGTCTGATCGTTCTGCCGCACCAGACATGAGCTTCTTTAATGGTTCCAGCAGCTCCTGCCTGAACTAGCTCCACGGCTCTCCTGTAATTATCAGTCGCATGAATTTGTGTACCCATCTGGGTCGCTATCTTGTCTTTGCGTTTGATGTATTCTTCCTGCATCCATCTTGCTTCCTGAACTGTATGGGCGAGAGGCTTTTCAGAATAAACGTGCTTACCGTTCCGCATTGCAGCGATTGCAGCCGGTGCATGATGATGGTCAGCTGTACTAATGACTACAGCATCGATGGCAGGGTCATCGACTATTTTTCTCCAGTCATTAGTGGTCTTAGCACCTGGATATCGTCCTTTTACGGAGCTTAGGACTCCCGGATTTGTATCACAGAGAGCATAGATTGTTTCACTTTTCACTCCATTCGTATTGGATCCTCCTCGTCCACCTGCGCCAATGATGGCGACATTTAATTTTTGGTTAGGTGACTGTGCCCGGGACCTAGTTGCGCATGCGGCGGAAGCTGCAAGGCCAAATCCTATAAAAGTTCGTCTGTTATGTGTATTCGTGTTTGCCATATCTTTAGATTGAACTTTTTAACTATGTTTCGTCAATAACGATAATTCAAAAGGACGTATTTTGTTGATTGAGAGAGGTAATGGTAATTTATTTGGATTCAATTTTCAGCCCATCTACAGGATTTCCGTCTCTGCCACGGATCCGACAGCAAAGTCCCCAAGGTCCGCTCGTGTTCACGACCTTGAGGATGATCAGATTCCACCCTTTTGAAAGGGTAACAGGAATGATGGACTGTCTAGGTTCAAGGCTCCTATTTGAAAAAGATTCATGAATTTTTTCATTATTGAGCCATGCTTTAATGTGATCATCACTTCCCATTTCAAGGTTAATTTTAAGATTCTCAGGCGCCCATACTTTCGTCATAGCATAGGCTGCGGCATTAGCTTCCATACCTAAATTCTCATGAAGATCGATTGCCCAGAGAGATCTTTCGGATTTTGATTTAGTCTTAAATTTTTTCCATCTTACAGACTTCGAATCCTTTTCAGGAGCTAGAGCTGTATCAAAAACATATTTGGCATCTTTTTCTTTCACTGAATATGGCCCCGTGATTCGCCAGTCAAGAATGTAGTCCTTATAAAGATCCAGTTCTGATTGTAAATCAGCGGCCCCTTTCTTTGCTGATTCAGAC
>JABSSR010000239.1 GCA_013213965.1 Verrucomicrobiales bacterium
AAAATGATGCTCCTTCTGCTGGGCTGGTAAATTTTTCTACTTTGATTTGCCGATTGATCTCAGACATTTTTCTTACTTAGAGCAAATTCATTAAAAAAAGAGAGTTAAAACAAGTGAATAAGTAATTTTAAATTACTTTATGGTTTTTCTTCCCTTGAGAGAGCACCTACGATTGGATCCACATAAATGAAATGTTTTCTTAATAAAATCAGTATTTTTATAGCATTTACTCCCTTTTCTCTAGGCTTTGGTTATGAATTTTCAGAAGATTCAAAGCCTCAGGACGGAGTCCCTAAGGGCAAAGTGACCAAACATCAATTCACCAACAGTAAGGTCTATCCCGGCTCGGTAAGAGATTATTGGATTTATGTACCTCACCAATATGACAAGTCAAAGCCTGCCTGTCTGATGGTCTTTCAAGATGGAGCCTGGTACCAAAGTCTTTCCGGGCACACCCGGGCTCCGATTGTTTTTGATAACCTGATTCATAAGAAAGAGATACCAGTCATTATAGGAGTCTTTGTTAATCCGGGCATTATTCCACCACAGAAAGAAGGCGCTAAACCAAGAAAGAACAGGAGCCTGGAGTATGATACGTTAAGTGATCAGTATTCTAAGTTTCTTCTGAATGACCTGCTCCCTGAGGTGCAAAAAAAATATAATATAACGGAGGACCCCTCGGGCCGGTCCACTTGCGGGATCAGCTCCGGAGGGATCTGCGCCTGGACCGTGGCATGGGAACGGCCTGACCAGTTTAGGAAAGTGATATCTTATATAGGCAGTTTCACTAACATAAGGGGAGGCCATAATTATCCTGCAATCATACGCAAGACAGAGAAAAAGCCGATACGCGTCTTTCTTCAGGAAGGAGAAAATGATCTTGATAACCTCCATGGGAACTGGCCCCTGGCGAACCGTCAAATGGCCGCTTCGCTAAAGTTTTCAGGTTATGATTATAAGTTCGTCATGGGTGATGGTGCCCATAACGGCAAGCATGGAGGATCAATTTTTCCTGACATGCTCAGATGGCTCTGGAGGGATTATCCCAAAGACTAATGAATCGTAGTATCATTATATGGTTGTTAATGACCTTGGGCATGGTCCTTTCATGCAGGTCACAGGATACGCCACTGACAATGGTGCTTGTCCCTGGACACGGATGGGAAAAGATGGCAAGCGGAATGAAATTTTGTGATGCTTGCTGCACTGACAATCAGGGCAATTTTTATTTCGCTGATGCAGGTAGCAAGGCCCCAATCAAAAGGATCGGATTGGATGGAAAAATCTCTGATTTTGGGCCTCCTTTGCAAGGTGTGAGTGGACTCCAATTTGGTGATGATTCTCTGCTTTATATCTGTCAGGGCAGGGCACGGCGCATATGTGCACTTCGAGGAGGGAAGGACCTTGAAGTGATTGTGGATAATGTCCGACCCAACGATTTGGTAGTGACTGCGGACAATCATTTGTATTTCACTGAGACTTTTTCGCAGAGAGTTTACCACATTGATCTGAGCAAGAAGCAGAAGGCCTTGAAGATTGTTGATAGTGGTATCCTTAAGCCGAACGGGATCGCATTGACTCCGAAAGGAGGAACGCTATTTGTCTCGGATCACCTCGAAAGAGAGGTCTGGTTTTTCAGAATAGATAAAGATAATTCCCTAAGTTTTAAGGCTCCTTATGGGTCTCTTCGGATACGCGGTAAGAATGCTCAAAGTAAAGGGGACGGTTGTGACGTGGACTCTTTGGGCCGTTATTATGTGTGCTCGGACTTAGGCATTCAGATGTTTGATCCTACCGCAAGGCTGGGAGGTGTGATTCTGGGTCCTGACCCTAACAATTCTGTAGTGAGCTTGGCATTTTCAGGTGAGGGACTTCGTTATCTTTATGTTGCGAGCGGAGGATCCATTTACCGACGTAAAATGAAGACTCCCGGGGTCGGGAGATAATTTATCTTTGTTTAAAATTATTGATGATAGCCGCAAGTTAAGCAGCAGTTTGCATTAAGCTATGTGCATGCTGCTGGGCCGATTCTTTTTCTCCACCAAGCATCCGTGCAATCTCAGCGACACGTTCTTTGCCATCTACTTTCATGATTTCGGATCGTGTGCGTCCTTCGTTCGTGAATTCTTTTTTCACTACATAGTGGGACTTCGATAGGGAAGCTACCTGAGGTAGATGGGAGATAGATATGACCTGATGACTTTTTCCAAGTGAAGCCATTTTGATTCCAACTGACTGCGCAATGGCTCCTCCGACATTCGCGTCTATTTCATCAAATACCAGAACAGGAATGGCATCCTCCTTCGCTAAAGTACTCTTCAATGCAAGCATCACTCGGGACATTTCACCGCTCGAGGCAATCGATCGTAATGCTTTGGATGGCTCTCCTGGGTTAGGAGCGAACAGGAACTCGATGATCTCGTTGCCCATTGATGTGGGCTTCTCTTTTTTCTCCAGAGAAATCTCAAAAATTGATTTCTTAAATCCTAAGTCTTTCAGTTCGTTTGTGACTAAGTTGGCGAGCTT
>JABSSR010000024.1 GCA_013213965.1 Verrucomicrobiales bacterium
CTGATGAAACTCCTGAAGGAACTGATGAGAGTGAACCTAAATCTCTAGAGGCTTAATTAGGTATTCAAATAGTATTGTAACTTTTGCTCTAAGATTATTTAGAAGCTCAAGTTCCCATCTTATCTTATTTCTTGGATTGTACTAAGGAATGTAGATTGTTAATCTAATGACAGAGTGAATCTTGTTGAAAAGGACAAGTCCTTTATTTGGCATCCGTTTACGCCTATGGCTGAGTGGTGTTCAGGTACATCTGAACCACTTGTTATTGAGCGGGGCAATGGTGTGTATGTTTATGATACGCTAGGGCGTAGTTATATTGATGGGAATGCTTCTATTTGGACGAATGTACATGGTCATTGTCACCCAAAAATCAATGACGCGATCATTCAACAACTTGAAAAGATTGCACACTGCTCCTTTTTAGGCACAACGAACGAGCCTGCCATACTTCTAGCTGAGAAGTTAATTGGATTGTTTCCATCTAACAGTTTACAGCGTGTATTTTTTTCTGATGATGGCTCCACTGCTATTGAGTGTGCAATGAAAATGGCGATTCAATATTTTCAAATTAAAGGTCAATCTGAGCGATGTCGTTTTGTTACTTTTGATAATGCTTATCATGGTGACACTCTTGGAGCTTCTTCTTTGGGTGCTATTGATAGATTTTTTGTAAGATTTTCTGATCTTGGTTTACCAGTAATTTGTCTTAATTCTGTAGAAGAATTAAATAAAGTGGATTGCAAAGAAATAGCTGCAGTTGTCCTTGAACCAATGGTCCAAGGAGCTGCCGGGATACGACTCTGGCCCGAGGGAATGTTGAATCAAATAAGGAATTGGTGTGATTCTAACCAATCTTTATTAATACTCGATGAAGTTATGACAGGGTTTGGCAGGACCGGTAAGATGTTTGCCAGTGAACATGAAAGTGTTATTCCAGATATAATGGCTCTAGCAAAGGGTTTGACTGGAGGGTATTTACCTTTAGCCGCAACTCTTACAACTAGTAAAATTTTTGATGCTTTTCTCGATGGTGAGGAGAATACCTTTTACTACGGGCACAGTTATAGTGGGAATCCTGTAGGTTGTGCTGCTGCTCTAGCGAGTTTACAAATTTTTGAAGAAGAGTCAACTTTGGCTAGTTTACCAAAAAAAACCCAGCATCTAAGTAAAGTTCTTGAAAATCTTAAGAGAGAAAATCAGAAAGTAATAGATATTCGTCAGTGCGGGTTAATTGCAGGAATAGAATTATTAGGAAGTGATGAGATTATTGGGCCTGAAGTCTGTAATGTTGCTAGAGATTACGGACTTCTAACGCGGGCTATTGGAAATACTGTTGTTTTTATGCCTCCTCTAGCAATCAATAATGATCAGATCAGTGATTCGATTAGTGCTTTGCAGAAAGCAATAGAAAAAGTTCTTGGTTAATGAAGTTGAACATTTATCTGTTTCAGGAGAATTTGGTAATCAACAATTTGTTCGAGTGAAACGTTTATTGGTTCTTTTATTGCCTATTGTTTTTTTGTTCCTTGCTGTGCCTTGGTATTTTGTTGAGTCTTCAACCGATAGGCTATTTGGGATGCCGTCTTGGTTTATATTTGCTATGGGTGGTTCTATAAGCTTTGCGGTTTTAATGGCAGTGCTTATAGGTCGTTATTGGGAGGTTTCTGCTAGGTCGGAGGATAATGATGATTCTCGCTGACCATTCTTCAGGATATGCGCTTGGGATTGGAGGATTGGTCTTCATAGGTCTTTACGTACTAACGCTTATTGGAATTGGTTGGCTTGGGCACAGAGCAAAAAAGGAGAACACACTGGATGATCATTATCTTGGAGGTAGATCCTTTGGGTTTGGTGTGCTTTTTCTTACACTGTATGCTACGCAATATAGTGGTAATAGTTTCATGGGGTTTGTGGGCAAGGCATATAGGGGTGGATTTCCAATTATTTATACTGTTGCAGCGATGATGGCTGTCATAGGCGGATATTTTATTTTTGCCCCACGCCTTTACAGGCTTTCAAATCGCCGCCGTTTCTTAACTTTAGGTGATTTTGTTCAGGATCGATTTTCATTTCGCCCACTCACAATTTTTATTGTTTTGATCGGCATCTTTGGTTTGGGTAATTACATTCTAACCAATTTACTAGCCCTTGGAACACTTGCGGAAGTGGTCAGTGATGGGCGAGTAAATTTTAATTTAGCTGTTATTGTTCTCGCGCTTGTGATGCTGGTTTATGAAACATTGGGAGGTATGCGGAGTGTGGCCTGGACTGATGTGACACAAGGTATAATTCTGCTGTTGAGTTTAGGATTTATTGCTTTCGCTCTTTTCTTTCACTTGGGAGGTCCTGCAGGAGTAGCGGAAGGGCTTGAGGCGGCTCGACCAGATATCTGGGATCCACCTATTCTCGAACAAAAAATAACATGGCTCAGTTCGACTTTATTATTTTTCTTCGGGATTTCCATGTATCCGCATGCCATTCAGCGAATTTATGCGGCGAGGGATGAAAAGACCCTTAAGCGTTCGCTCCAGGTCATGGCATTCATGCCTTTATTCACAACATTTTTTCTAGTGCTTCTGGGAGTGATGGCTATTTCGATTTTTCCAGGTCTTGGAAAGGAGGAATCAGATCGAACTACCTTATTGATGGTAGGAAAATTAGTACAGGAATTGCCCGCACTCACTATCATGGGACCTCTATTAGTTGCGGCTGTCATTGCTGCAACGATGTCGACTATTGATTCAGCGTTATTGGCTATTTCATCATTAGTAACGAATGATCTTTACCGGATATACTATCCAGAAGCTAACAACAGCGAATTAACACGCGTTGGGAAAGCTACTTCTATTATAATTATGATCTTAGTTGTCATGCTTACTATTGCTTTGCAAGGTCAGACGATTTGGAGGCTCCTAGAAATAAAGCTAGAAGTCTTAGCGCAAATCGCTCCTGCGGTAATGCTGGGTATCCAATGTAAAAAAATAAAGGCCCGCTCTATTTTCTTTGGAGTCATAGTAGGCACATTTATAGCGGTATATTTGACTATGGGATCAAANCCAAAACCTTATGGGATCCACGCTGGAATCTGGGGTCTGGGAATGAATTTTTTAACGATTTTGATTATTCAGTTCGCTATGAACAGGGGTCGGACAGGGACCCCTACCGAAGAAAGATAATCCTTAACATCACCTACGGTAAATTCTCCAAAATGAAAAATACTTGCAGCGAGTACTGCGTCAGCTTTGCCTTTGTCTAATACTTCTGCCATATGTTCTAATTTTCCGGCTCCACCACTCGCAATCACCGGTATATTCAATGATTCGCTGACTCTGGCATTTAACTCAATATCGTAGCCATCCTTTGTCCCATCCGCATCCATGCTAGTCAGAAGAATTTCTCCAGCGCCTCGATCCTCAACTTCTTTTGCCCATTCGATTGCATCCAAGTCAATAGGTTTACGTCCACCATGAGTATAAACCTGCCATGAATTTCCTTCAGGATCTTTTTTTGCATCAATTGCAACCACAATGCATTGTGAGCCAAATGCTTTTGACCCTTCTGAAATAATATCAGGATTACTTACTGCTGCTGTATTTACTCCAACCTTATCTGCTCCTGCATGTAACATTACCCGCATATCTTCAACGGTCCGGATCCCTCCTCCAACCGTGAGTGGCATAAAACATTGCTGGGCTGTTTTTTCTACAACGTCTACCATGGTGTTTCTCTCGTCTGATGAAGCTGTAATGTCTAAGAAGACGAGCTCATCAGCTCCTTGAGCATCGTAAGCTATAGCGCATTCGACAGGATCACCCGCGTCGCGGAGCTGTAGAAACTTTGTTCCTTTTACGACCCGACCATCAGTAACATCGAGGCAGGGAATTATTCGTTTTGTTAGACCGGAATCTGACACTCCTCAACATCCTCTTCCATTTCCTAAGGTCAAGTCTATGACTTAATTGATTATCAAAATGGTTATTTACCTAATGTATGTTAAGTTATTACAAGAGGTATGTCTGTTCAGTTTTCTGAAGATAAAGTTGACTCGTCTGAAAAGGCTGACTTGCTCGTTGATGGCTTCCTTGAATTTTTGATTGTTGAAAAGAATTCATCGCCCCGAACAATCAGCAATTATAGCTATGCATTAAAGGAATTCCGTAATTGGTGTGATTCATTTAACGGATGGGATTCATGTAATTCTGAAGATTTCAGAACTTATCTTTTCGAATGCATGAAACGGGAATTGGCTAGATCCACAATTAGGTTACATTTTGCTGCAATCAGAAGTTTTTATCGTTATCTTACAAGAAGGAAGGGATTGAAGGTGAATCCTCTCCTTGATGTGCATTTGCCCAAAGCTGAGAGGGGTTTGCCTTTGATTCTTACATTAAAACAAGTAGAAGATCTTTTGGCCTTGCCCTTTAACGTTAAACAGCCTAGGCAGGCGCCGTCATGGGCTTCTGCACGTGATGCTGCCATACTTGAAGTTTTTTATAGTAGTGGACTGAGACTGGCTGAGTTAGCAGCCCTTGAATTAAATCACTTTGATTTCTTCAATGAAACAATTCGAATTAAAGGTAAAGGCTCAAAAGAAAGAGTAGTGCCGCTTGGTTCACATGCATTGAATGCCTTAAAGAAGTATTGTGATCTTGCGAAAGTTAAGGACGGACCATTATTTATCAGTAAATCGAGGAAGCGAATTTCTACTCGAGCGATTTCAGACATTGTAAAAAAATACACAAAGCTCGCTGGTCTTCCTGTTGGCGTTAGTCCTCACAAGCTTAGGCATAGTTTTGCAACACATTTGCTGGATAATGGTGCTGACCTTCGGAGCGTTCAGATTCTCCTAGGGCATGAGAGCCTTTCAACGACACAGATTTATACTCATGTTAGTGCAGATAGGTTAAAAAGATCCTATCAAAAAGCGCATCCTCGCGCGTAGCTAATAAATATTTATAACTGACTGGGTACAAACAGAATAACGGGATCATTCCCTTGCTTTTGTAATTTCTCATAAAACTTGGCACGGGCTTTGCTAAATAAAAGAGATCATTATCTGGCTTCTGGTTTTTTACCAGAAACCTTCAATGGGGTTAGAGAAGACAGGGCGGCGAGGTGCCTAAAAAAAGTGTCTCGCCGTTCCTGTCATTTACATTTAATAGGATTTCTCTTTGCTGATGGAGCTTGTTCGGTTCAGCATATTCATTGATGCCTCGAGAACTCCATTATCTACTGATTGATATCAGTAATTCATTTACCAAGATTGTTCCATCCAGTGTGGATAGTATTGGCGAGAAGATCATTTCAATCCCGACCAATGAGATGAATGAAAGATCTCTTCAGGAGTTTTCATGGAATCTTGAGGATCCTGACTTTTATGTAATATTATCTTCAGTCGTTCCTAAACTTAACGATAAAGTCGAAAACGTATTTGGTAAGGAAAGAATATTAGAGGTTTCAAACTCTGTTCATATTGGTTGTGAAATAGATTATCCGGATCCTCGAAGCATAGGAGCTGACCGTTTAGCTAATGCAGCAGCTGCAGTTTCACTTTATGGGGCGCCGGCAGTGATCGTTGATTTTGGAACAGCCGTCACCTTTGATGTTATTTCCTCGGAAAAATCTTATATTGGTGGTGTTATTTCTCCTGGCTTAGCTTCGATGACCGATTACATGTTTGATCATACGGCACTTTTACCAAGAATTGAGTTTAATGAACCATCTTCTGTTATTGGAAAATCGACTGAAGATGCAATGCTCTCAGGGGCCGTTATTGGGTATCGTGGTTTGGTAAAAGAAATAATTTCCTCAATATTTAATGAGCTTGATGAGTCTTCTATTCAAGTCATTGCTACTGGAGGCTATGCCCAATTGATTTCATCAGATCTAAAGGAAATTAATATTGTAAATGATTCTCTTACACTTGAAGGTCTACGTATTATTGCCGCCCTCAACCCTTTTTCATGAAAGCTGATACTTCTCAGAAACCTTGCGCCATTGGAATCGATTTTGGCGGAACTTCTGTCAAAATTGGATCCTTGTCTGAGATGTTATCTGATGAAAACCAGGATCCCAAGGTTCTGAAAACATCGGATTATGATTCGGTGCAATCCCTTATCACAGCGATGGTAAATGTTGTTGATGAATATAGGGAAGATAAACAAAATATAGTTACCCTGGGATGCGGGGTTCCCGGGCTCGTGGACTTCGATTTGGGACACATTCACACTCTGACAAATGTTCCCGGTTGGAATAATGTTCCATTCAAAGAAATTTTGGAGGAGAGGCTCCAGATTCCGGTATTTGTTGATAATGATGCAAATTGCATGGCTTATGCAGAGTATCGATATGGTGCTGCTAAAGGCTGTTCGAACGTGGTAGCTTTGACACTAGGGACAGGAATAGGAGGAGGTCTCATTATTGGAGGAGAACTCTATAGGGGAACGGACTTTGCTGCCGGAGAATTAGGTAATCACTCTATTGATTACCAAGGGCCAGAGAATACGTACGGGTTAAGAGGTGCTCTCGAATGTTATATGGGTAATCGTCAAATTTGTGAACTTGCGAGTATTCGTTTTGAGGGTCGGCCCGTACCTGAAGGTGGTTGGAATCCAAAACTAGTTACTGATTTGGCCAAAGAAGGTGATCCAATAGCTATTCAAATTTGGGATCAAGTTGCAGAATGGCTTTCATCAGCACTTGCTAGCACTGCTTGGCTTTTAAATCCTGACGCTTTCGTTATTGGTGGAGGAATTGCTTGTGCTGGTGATTTTCTCTTTGAGCCTTTAAGAAAGAAAATTAATAATCAGGTTTCTGATGTTATAGCAAAAGATCTAAAGATATTGCCTGCTCATTTTGGTAAAGAAGCAGGCATCATTGGTAGTGCGGCTCAAGCCTTAGACAAATATAATCAAGGCTGAACTGGCTCATTTGGCGGCGCTTCCTTTTGAGGAACTGGAGTGCCCGATTGATTCTTTTGTACTAATAGTTTTTTCTGATATTTGCTTTGGACGATATCTATGAGTACAAGAATAGCGATCACAAAGTAGAAGGTCGTTTTTGTCATCGGCTGTATTTCGTTACCAAAAAATTTCAGATGTGCTTTGTGTGCGCCTTCAGAAATTAGCATAATTCCTACGATGAATAATATGAATAGCCCTAGTATTTCATATAGCCTATTTTTCTGTAAAAAATCAGAAACTTTATCAGCCAGCAAAATCATTAATAGTCCGCTTAATATGATGGCAGTTGCCATTATCCACATGATGTATTGAGTTTCTCCCGTCGGGTTTCCTGCTGAATCTAAAACAGGTTCTTGGGCAAGTGCCATCGCGCTCAATATAGAATCAAAAGAAAACACAAGATTCATCATAACGATTGTGAATATGACTCTTGCAGGAGACTTGAATTTTCGATCCGTATGATCGCTGTCTAAATGATCGCTGCCGATCATATGGAAGATTTCCTTTACAGCGGTATAGAGTATAAAAATACCGCCAAACAGAACAATGATACTTTCCAAGTTTAATTGACCTTCGATCCACCCTTTCCAAGGCATGACAAGAAAGGGGCTTGTGAAAAGTGAAATGATACTGGTAAGAAGAAAGAGAAGAATAATTCTTGCCAGGACCGCTATACCAATCCCCAATTTTCTAACGTATGCTTGGTTTTCTTTTGGGGCTCTCTTGGATTCGATAGAGATGTATAGGAGATTGTCGAAACCTAGTACCGCTTGAAGGAGTAGCAGCATAAGAAGAGTGAATAGTTGTCCTATGATGTCCATTGTGAATATTTAATTAATTTAATATAGGGCCTGATAATTAAACTATATCATGTCTTTGTTTTTACTTTTTCCCATGCTTGTTCCATTCTATCGATGTCTGCTTCAACGATATTAGTCCCATCATTTTCTAGAACATTCTCAAGTTGATTGAAACGTCTAGTAAACTTTTCATTTGCGGCTGCTAGTAATGCTTCAGAATCCATACCCAGTTTTCTTGTAAGGTTAGTTACTGAGAATAAGAGATCACCAATCTCTTCTGCAAGATGATCATTACTAATGTTTGCTCCTCCTTCTCTGAGTGCCTCTTCTACTTCATCCAGTTCTTCTCTAATCTTAGGAATTACTGAGTCTGCATTGGGCCAGTCAAAACCAACCTTTTCTACCTTCTTTTGAATTTCATGTGCTTTTATGAGTGAAGGAAGCCCGTTGGTTATACTTTCAAGAATCCGTTGATTCGCATTTCCTTTTTCCGACCGTTTAATCTCTTCCCAGCGTTTCAAGACTGTTTCAGTGTCACTAGCATCATCATCTCCAAACACATGAGGGTGTCGTCTTATTAATTTTTCTGAAACTTCCGTTGCAACATCCTCGAGTACAAATTTCCCTTTTTCTGATTCGGAAGCAATTTCACATTGCATCACCACTTGTAGAAGTAGATCACCAAGTTCTTCAAGCATGTGTCCCTTATTGCCTGTACGAATTGCATCCGCAGCTTCATATGCTTCTTCTAAAATATTTGGGATTAAGCTCTTCTGAGTCTGTTCTATGTCCCATGGACAACCGCCTGGCCCTCTCAAAATATGTACGATGGCTCTGAGTCTATCAATTGGGGCTATTGATGTATTAGGTGGTTTAGGCATTATTAATGTTATGAAAAATTCTGTCCTTTAATCGGAATCAGTTTTCAAATCTGAATCATTAATTCTAATCAGAACCTCATTTCGACGGAGAAAACCTGGTATCCAGGGAGGATCATAATAAGCGAATATTGGTTTAGAGTTCTTGTCTGCATTAAGTCCTGCCTTATGAATTTTTGCTTGTAGTGCCTTCGCTGCAATATTTTCCTTCCAAGATTTTCCTTTGAAGCGCATCGCAGCAAATGTGCCTGACTTAATTCTGGCAATGTAAAGTGAATCTGATGAGGGAAGGGGTGCACCTTGTTCAGCAATTTTTCGAGGCAGTATAAAACTCATTTCCCCTTCATTGCCTTTCATGCCCATAAATACAGGTGTTGT
>JABSSR010000240.1 GCA_013213965.1 Verrucomicrobiales bacterium
AAGGCCTTATAATAATGATGATCCTTTTCCCCTATTGTGGATTGGGGTCGACCTTCTAGTCCATGCTGACAAACTACCACGGGTCTCTTTTCTCCTTTGGCAATGCCTTTAGGAATGACAAGGATACCATAAGCGAAGAGTCCCTTATCACCTCCGAAAACATCCAATACCACTTCGTATGTAAGAACGTTTTCTGTTTCACTGATCAGTCTGGTTCTTGGATTTGCGGGGACAAGCTCATCATCAAATTGGCCAATGACCTCTGATGCAAATTTTTTTCTATAGGGCTCGATACTGGTCTGAAACTTTTCTATTGAAGAGGTATCTAGTTTGGAAAAGTAATGCCTTCTGGTTTCTGCACTCTGATCCAATAGTTGTTGGTTGTGCCGATCAATTTCATTGAAGGCTCGCTCCTGAACGTTGCCAAGTTCTTTTACCGGAAGAGCAACGGCCTCATGTATTTTTACGTTCTTACCCATGTAAGTGCTTACGTCTCCGGGCCTAAGGCCTGCCCTCTTTATTTCTGATAATACCTGATCAGGACTAAAACTGGGGACCTTCCCGGGTTTGCCTCCGGTCCCTCTCGGAACGATGATTTCAGGAGCCTGTGAAGGATCAATTACCAGAACTCTAGGATGAATGATCCTAGCAATTTCAGCATCTCCGAAGTTATTGAGCAGTCCAAATACATTCCTATAAGCAGGTTCATCCCATACCCTTTCCCGTTTACCGAAGTACCCAATGACCCAGGCACGCTCAATTCGCTCATCAACGGCGGCAGCATAAAAAGCGATGAGACCACCTTCACCGTCCCCGGCTACTCCAATGCCTTGATCCGTATTATCCAAAGCATCGATGATTGCAGATACTTTTTGAATTTCGTAGCCGATAAGGTGTCTACCGAGTTCGAAAGCGGACCTGTAGAGGAACTCACGATTACTAATCTTTCTGTGTTTTGTCTGGCGATCAATGAGCACTGGAACAAAGACACGGTGCCCGTTCGCTGCGAGCGTCTGTGCCCTAGTTGTGTTGGCAAAACTTTCAGGATCTGGGATATAAATGGTTGTGAATTCAGCGTTGTCAGGTTCGATCAATAGTCCTTCTACTGAAACGCCTCCAAAAGCTTGTAATCGAAAATTTCGAATAGAGTATTCTGGACTCTTATGAATAATTCTACCTGTGAGGATTTTAGAATCTTTTACTCTTTCATCACGGATCCCGATGATGTGTTTTAGCTTTTCACTTTTAGGAGCTTTGGTTCTTGCATTTCTTTTGAGAACGGCCTGATCAATTTTTTTTAATAGAAATGCATCTGCAGCATCAACTAGCTTTGAAGCAATGTCGCCTTCCCAATCGAGTGGAGTAGTGCCTTTGAGAGGATTGGCCTGACATGATAACGTGTTTATCAAGAGGAAGCCGATCGGAACTAATAAATTAAGATATGTGGTATTCTGATTGTGCGAGGAGCGGAACATTTTTTTATATTATTGAAAATCAGAACATTATGGAAAGAACTTTGATTTTATTTTTAGTTATATTCAATTTTTCTACCTACCGTTATTCGTGAACAATTCATAAATATAAGCAATAGATTAGAACATTTTACTTTTAACCCCCGCGTTTGTTTTCATCCATTTTTCAGCATCGTAGGATACTGGTGGCAAAGCAATAATTCCAATCGGATCCGGTCTTCCAAATATCTTTTTAACGGTGATCCAGCGCCGACGTGCATGGACGTTTAACGTGACAAGAGCGAACGGTTCTGATTCTAAAATTGATCAGATGTTAATTATCATTGAGCTCAGTTTGATCAGAGGAAGTGCAATATTTCTCTAAGGGCCTAACAATATTGGTCTCGAGGGCCCAGACTTTACTTAGAACTTCTTGCGAGAGGGGCTCCTGTTCCTCGTAACCCTGATAGATCATTTCTATTTTGGCATCAATGTTATCAATGTGATGAAGAATAATGGCTTCCGGTGTTTTAGGAAGGACCGGTGATCCGTATTCTATTTTTCCATGATGTGAGAGTATCAGATGAACTAGATGGATCCGTGCCTTTTCACTACTAGGCTCCATCAGTTTCCATTCTCCACCTACTTCCGATTCAGTTTCTCGCCACAAAGAATTTACTATTTCTGCTCCAATGGCTATGTGCCCAGTGAGTTCTGCTCGGAAATCGTAAGGCATCGTAAATCCATCTTTTGGAAAAGTATTCTCCCACATTTTCCCACAATCGTGGAAAAGAATACCCGAGATCAGTAAGTCACGGTTTAGATTGGTGTAAGCTGAGCAGATTCCTTCCGCGCTCCTGATCATTTGTGCTACGTGTTCGGTTAGTCCTCCTCGACGTGCATGATGCAAGTTGCGGGCTCCTGCGGAACGCTTGAAACGATCACCGAAGCGTTCTAAAAACTTTGTGCAGATGCTCCGGAATCTTGGATCTGATAATGTTTCACATACTGATTGGATATAATTGTAGTCCTCCGTTTGCTTTAGTTTTGTTTCTTCTGTGCCAGCAAGAACATCGGCAATTTCTTCTGCTCCAAGAGTAGATAATTGCCAATCACGGGCATCGAGTCCGTATTCGTTACTTGACCAGTGCCCCTCTATTCTTACCCATTCATTTCCCTTCAAAGATTCTGCTTGAGAGAATGCAACCGAGTCCTGCCATGCTTTTAATTTTATTGATCCGGTAGAATCACAAAGTTCAACTTCATAATAAGGATTTCCGTTTCGGGTTTGCTTACGTGTTGAGGCAGAAATTTGGCCGCATACAGCATATTCTCCTGGATTAGAAGGAATAGTATTTTTGAGTTCAGTAATTATTAGTGATTCCATGAATTCATACATTCAAAACACTCTGGAGCAGAAGAAACAGTATTTTCA
>JABSSR010000241.1 GCA_013213965.1 Verrucomicrobiales bacterium
CCGGAATTGGCTCGGTTGAAATTATCCTTGAAGATCACTTGCCCATCAGCGGCATACAAAAGGCAACAGCATGTAACCATAACCAAGACGGCGGTCATAGTGAACGGACGTGATGCAATCATAAAAGCTTTCCCTTAAGAGTAAATGGCGATTGTGGCTTGGTTATCAAGCAATATTGAATCCAATGGGACGACTTAAAGCTTTTCGGCCCGTTTCTTCGTTTTTAAATTCTTCGGTAAGCCGTGATTGTCGTCATCGGGGTCATTTTTTCTTTGACCGGGGCGGAGTCTTCCAGTTCGGATTAGGTTCATGAGATTGATCTAATAAATTTTTAGCGTGCTTGACCAGATCGGGTCTGCGTTTGGCATGATCCTTTTTCTCTTCATGGTCAAAAGAGAGATCGTAGAGCTGTATTGGGCCAGTGAACATTGGTTTACGAATGGCTTTCCATTTACCGAACCTCACAGCTTGGGCAGAGCCTCTTTCTAGAAATTCCCAGTAAAGCTGACTTTTTCGCGACCACTGTTTTTCAGGCGGGGTCCCCTGCAAAGTAGATAGAAAACTGTCACTGTCGATATCTTCTGGGGCCTTGGTCTTGGCCAACTCGGCAAATGTGGCCATGAAGTCCCCAAAGTACCATTGGTGATCATTGGTGGTGCCTGTCTTAATTGTTCCTGGCCACCATGCGATGGCAGGTACCCTGATACCACCTTCAGTAAGATCCCTTTTGATTCCACGGTATTGTCCGTTTGAGTTGAAAAAGTCGGCCTTGTGACCTCCTTCCTGATGAGGGCCGTTGTCTGATGTGAAGAGCACTAAAGTGTCCTTGGCCAGATTAAGCTCGGTAATTAAGTCGAGGATCTGACCAACATCTCGGTCAATATTTTTGATCATTGCGGCGAATCCTTTCTCTGGCTCCGGCCACTCCTCTTTGGCGAATTCACCAATGTCAGGCACTTCCATGCCCTGATTGCCAGCTTCATTGTTTGCATGAGGGACATTCATGGCAAAGTAGAGGAAAAAGGGCTGTTCTTGCTTTTCCCGGATGAAGCGAAGTGCATCCTTTGCAAAAAGATCGGGAGCGTACTGGACTTTTTTCACAGCTACCCCGCGGCCAGCTTGTGGAAGCTTTGGGTCCTGCCAACGCTTCCACTTAGGAGCTACCTCATTTTGCAACTTCTCTACCTTGCCATTACGGATAAGAAATTCGGGGTAGAAATTGTGAGCATGCCACATATTGACGTACCCAAAGAAATGATCGAACCCAACATCATTGGGGTTCGTGAAATTGTCTGGCGTTCCGACTCCCCACTTGCCCACACAGGCAGTAGCGTAACCGGCCTTTTTCAGGACCGATGCCAAAGTGTGCTGACCGGGTTTGATCACAATCGGTTGTGTGGAGTTGCCGCGTACGGCCGTGTGGCCCATGTGCCTGCCCGTGAGCAGTACACTACGAGAAGGAGCACAAACCGTGCAACCCGCGTAGAACTGGGTAAGTTTCATGCCCTCCGAGGCCATCTTATCGAGGCGGGGCGTTTTCAAAGTCTTTTGCCCGAAGCAACTCAAGTCGCCATAGCCCAGGTCATCGGCAAGGATCAGAATAATATTTGGTGAGCGTTCCTTGGCCGTTACGAAACTGAACGCTAGAAAAATCGACCAAGCTATACCGAGGCGAAGAATAACCGACGTAGGGGAAAAGCGTGTCCTTTGCTTCATGGAGTCTATTTTCTGATCAATCATCGGAAGGGTTCAAGCTGAAACTGTGGGGAAAGAAGATGATTTTACTCTTTATTATGATCAGTCAGAACAATCCTTTTATTTTACGGTTGTGATTGGTAAAATTGGCCCATGAAACTGACCTGCATCCTTACCTTTATTGCGATATTGGCAGGGTCTAATCAAAAGCTACTGGCAGGACTGAGTGCTGGAGCTGCGCAAGTTGATATTACTCCGCGCAAGTTGCCGGTCACTGTTAATGGAGGATTCTTAACGAACAAGGTACGCATCATTGCTGACCGCCTTCATTCCAGGGCCATTGTTTTTTCAGATAATGATCAAACCATTGCCATTGCAGTGGTGGACAGCTGCATGATTCCAACTCATTTATGTGATGCCGTTAAGGAAAAAGTTTCCAAAGAAACCGGCATTAACAAAGACAAGATTCTTATTTGCGCTACCCATACTCATAGTGCGCCGAGCGTCATGGACTTGTGCCTTGGCACGGACAAGGACGAAGACTATACAAAATTTCTTCCTGAGAAGATTTCAGAATCAATCATTAAAGCGCATTCCAGTTTGCGCCCGGCCAAGGCCGGATGGGCAGTATTTGATGGCTCAAATTATACCAAGCCCAGGCGATGGGCCTTTTGGCCGGGAACAGGCACTGACCCGTTCGGTGAAAAGAGCATCCGCGCCAATATGCACCCCGGTTATCAGAACCCTAACGCGACTGGTGAGACTGGTCCGACCGATCCTTGGTTCACTTTATTTTCTTTAGTCTCTGAAGATGATGAGCCCATCGCTGTACTGGGAAATTTTTCGATGCACTATTTCAGTGGGCACTCTGGAATTTCATCGGATTATTTTGGACGTTACTGTAAGGAATTATCGACCCGCAGAGGCAAGGGCTGTGTCGTGGCTCTTTCGCAGGGCACGAGCGGCGATGTTTGGAGAGCTGATTATGGGAAACGAAGAGAGGAAAGTGACATTAGTATTCAGCGCTATGTAAAGGAATTGGCTGACCTTTCAGTACAGTCGCTTGATACAATCAAATACGCTGATGATTTGCCAATTTCCATGAAGGAAAAACGCGTAATGATAGGTCGCCGTGTTCCAGATAAAAAGCGACTCGAATGGGCAAAAAAAATTGCCCAAGGC
>JABSSR010000242.1 GCA_013213965.1 Verrucomicrobiales bacterium
CCGTCCACTTCAAATTTCCCTGACTTCGTCCTGCGCAATGAACTCAGGTGAGCTCCACATCCTAACTTAGCTCCTATTTCATGAGCATAAGTCCGGACATAAAATCCTTTACTGCAAACCACTCTAAAATCAAATTCAGGCAATTTAATATCACACAACTCATAATCATAAACATGGACAAGCCTTGGGTCTCTTTTAACTTCCTTTCCCTCTCTCGCCAATTTATAGAGAGGAATTCCATCCTTTTTGATCGCACTAACCATTGGTGGAGTTTGGTAAAAGTCACCAGTGAATCCACTCAAAACCGAATCAATGGCCTCCTTAGTAAAGCTTGAAACTTCCTTCTTTTCTATTAATTCCCCTTCTCTATCCTGAGTAGAAGTCACCTCACCAAGCTTCACTGAACCAACATATTCTTTGTCCTCCGCCATTAGCAAATCCTGTATTTTTGTTCCTCGTCCAAGTGTAAGAATAAGTAGACCCGTTGCCATTGGGTCAAGGGTCCCGCAATGCCCTATTTTCTTTTGCTGAAGTGTACGGCGAGCAACAGCCACAACATCGTGTGATGTCATGTCTGGATCTTTATCGACTAAAAGGACTCCATCTACGTTTTCCATTTTTCAAGTTATTGTATCGTGAATTTTGTTTAAAACATTCTCTTCAACTTCATGTAATTCACCTTTCACTCTAGCCCCTGATGCAAGAGGATGGCCCCCGCCTCCGAAATGGGAACAGATTACACTAACATCGGCTGAATTAACACTTTTAGAGCGCATACTTACTCGTACACTGCCACCCTTGAGCTCTTCAAAAAAAACGGCGACTTGCACGCTGTCAATTCCCCTAATCAAATCTGACAAATTTTCGCTATCTTCGGGTTTTATTGAAAGCTCTTCTTTGGTCTTCAAATCTAGACACCAAGAAGCAATTTGATCGTCAGCCGTCATCTTTAAATTACCTAGAAGCTTTTTTAGCAACTCAATTCGTCTATAAGGATAACGCTCATAAATAGCTGTAGATAAAGCGCCGCAATCAACACCCATTCGCAATAAGTTCGCACCGATCTCATATGTCCGAGCCGTTGTTGAAGGATATCTAAAGGAACCAGTGTCTGTGGAAATTCCTACGAATATGCTATCACGTGAAACTACTGGAAGGGGGAAGCCTCCTTCTGAAATCAATTCATATATTATTTGAGCTGTTGCCGGCGAATCTGGATCCACATGCACAAAATCACCATAACCTTCATTGGTTATATGGTGATCTATATTAATTACCGGCTTCACAAATTTTAATGCCTCAACGCAACTAGCGCCAAGCCTGTCATGATTTGCTGTATCAAGAGCAATACATAAATCTGCTTCAATAGGACCCTCTGAAGGAATCAAAACTTTATCGGACCCCAATAAAAATTTTAAGCTTGGAGGACAGCCATCCTCATTTATCAAAATTACCTCTTTCCCTAACTCTTGAAGACTTGCACCAAGGGCTATCTGAGAACCAATAGCATCCCCATCAGGCCTGACATGGGAAATAATAACAACGCTTTGTGAATCACGAAGCAATGTGGCAATTTCAGCAAGGGAAGAATTATTATGGATAAACATTTGCCGTGATAAAATACGAGTTAGGCGTCAATATTGCCATTTAAAGATTCATCAGCTTCCTCGGAATTGATAGGGCCCAAGCTTTCTATTATTTTTAGTGTTTTCACACCCCTTTCTATTGATTCATCCGATTTAAAATGCAATTTGGGAGTAAACTTCATAACTACCCTTTTTGATATTTTCTTCTGAATCATCCCTCGATCACTGTTCAAAGTCTTAACAATCTTTACCTTTTCTTGATCAGACCCAATTACTCCAATGAATACATGTCCATTACGTAAATCTGGAGTTACATCGACATCATTAACTGTAACCAAAGCATTGAATTCATAATCCTGAGAAATCAAAGAACCGATTTCTCGCTTTAGCAATTCACGAACGCGTAATAAACGCTGACTCATAACCTTATTTCTGAAAAATGATTATTTTATTATAACCTAAAGAGAATTTGAGTTAATTATACAATCGTCTGAAGCGTCAACTTAGAGCGTCTGTTCGATCTTCTCTAATTCGTAACATTCAATTATGTCACCTACTTCATACTCTAGATAATTTCCAAGGCGAATACCGCATTCAAGACCAGTCTTAACTGTGTCTGCATCTTCTTGGAATCGCCTTAAGGTCTGAAAGCCCCCATCATAGACTGCCTGCCCCTCCCTAATAACACGAGCACGAGCCTTGCGATTGATCTGTCCTTCATTAACAATGCACCCTCCAACTCTTCCTCGCTTAATCTTGAAAATTTGCTTCACCTCAGCTTTTCCTAGTAACTTTTCACGAGTCTCTGTGTCCAACATGCCAAGCATCGCCTCCTTAATCTGATCGATGAGTTCATATATGATACTATATAATCTAATTTCCACGCCCTCCTGCTTCCCTAATTTTAAAGCCTTGTTTTCAACTTTAACTCCAAAACCTATGATAATTCCATCTGAAGCACTACACAATAAAACATCAGACTCTGATATCGGCCCTGCTGCTTTGTGCAAAATTTCAATTTCGATTTTTTCACTTTTAATTTCCATTAGTGAGCCTTCAATTGCTTGGATAGAGCCCTGAACATCTCCCTTTAACACAATTTTTAGGGTTTTCTTTGTTGACCCAACATCGGCCCAGATGTCTTGCAATCGAGCCTTGGCAGGCTTCTCAAGTTTTTCTTGTCTTAATTCCTCTAACCTTTCCTCACTCAACTTCTTAACAGCTCTCTCGTTATCCATTACAACAAGCTCATCACCCACTTTGGGAACTCCACTAAAGCCCAATATCTCTATCGGCATTGATGGACCAGCTTCTTTTAACTGGTTCCCAAAATCATCCAGTATTAATTTTACCTTACCAAAGTAAGGCCCGCAAATAAACGAATCCCCAATTTTTAATTTGCCTGTCCTTACTATAACATTTGCTGTAGACCCCTTCCCCGCCTTACTGCTCGCCTCTATCACAATACCTCTCGCGTCTCCTTCAGGATTTGCTCTAAGTTCCATTACCTCAGACTGCAATGCAATCATTTCGAGCAAATCATCAACTCCAAGCCCTTCCGTAGCTGAAGTCTGAACGCATATAGTCTCACCTCCCCAATCCTCAGGAGTAAGATCATTCTCCTGAAGTTGTGAAATGACTTTATTCACATCTGCCCCA
>JABSSR010000243.1 GCA_013213965.1 Verrucomicrobiales bacterium
CCCTTGGGATGAAGCAGAAGAAGTCGCCTTTGAGTGTGAGCCTGGTACCCTGACTGAGAAAAAACTTGATCAGATCCTTAAACTTGGTGTTACACGATTAAGCTTAGGTGTAGAAAATTTCAACGACCATATATTAGAGATCAACGGACGGGCTCATCGAAGCAAAGAAATCATACAATCTTATAATTACGCTAAAGAAATAGGATTCTCTCAGATCAACATTGATTTAATCGCAGGAATGATTGATGAAACTGAAGAGAATTGGAAAGAATGCGTTCAGCAGGCGATTAGCTTGAAACCTGAGTGCGTAACCATATATCAAATGGAAATTCCATATAACACTACAATTTATAAGGAAATGAAAGAATCTGGAAAGTTAACCGCACCTGTAGCTGATTGGCCCACTAAAAGAAGATGGGTGAGTGAGGCTTTTGATGCATTCGTGGAAGCCGGCTACACAATAACAAGTGCATATACGGTAGTTAAAAATCCCGAAACTGTTAAGTTTGTATATCGTGATGCTTTGTGGGGCGGCGCTGACATGCTGGGCACTGGAGTGGCATCCTTTGGCCACATTGGAGGCGTTCACGTACAAAATGAACATGACATTGGAAAATACCTAGATCGCGTCACTAATAGTGAATTTCCAATTTATCGTGCCTATCCAACAAATGAAGATGAGACATTAATTCGAGAATTTATACTTCAATTAAAACTTGGAAGAGCTGATCTTGACTATTTTGAATCCAAATTTTCGCAAAAAATATCTGACAGATTCAGCGAACCTATCAAATTTTTACAAACAGAAGGATATTTAAAATTAGCAGACGACAGCATCACCATGACGCGAAAAGGCTTGCTCCAAGTTGATCGCTTACTGCATGAGTTTTTCCTGAAAGAACATCAAAATGCTCGTTATGCATGACTCTTTATCACCTGAGCTGAAGTCATATTTATTGCCGCTTGATTTTTTTTATGAAACAAAAAAAGTTCTAAAGCCGCACATTGAACCTCTCACTGCTGAATCGCTACCAGAAAACGAGCGGATCCTTCTCGATCACAATAGGGACATGACCTCGACACTCATGAAGCATCATGACAGTGAACTCTATATCGAGGTTCTAGAGCGCGTTTCTAATGACAACTACCTATTGAGGATGGTTATTTTAAAAACCAAAACAAAAAATGAACCTGTTGAATTTGGTGCAATTGGGATGGATTTAAACCTGTTTGACACTGATATTAGAAGTGAAATTGAACAGGGAATTAAACCACTAGGCGGACTACTTGAACAGTATTCGGTTCCTTACAAGAGCGGTCCGCGAGCCTTCTTTAAAATTAAATGTGATAAGCTGATTTCCTCCTTACTCCAAGTCCCTGAGGGAGTTAATCTGTACGGAAGATGCAATGAATTAACTAATCCCGAAGGATTCACTCTTGCTGACATTGTTGAGATCTTACCAGTTCAAGCAATTCAATAGATAAATGATCCTATTTTACACAAGTCCTGTTAGTAATACGCTGTTATTATAAAATGAAATCAGTTGATTTTGATACTATAGTTATTGGAGCCGGGCCAGCAGGATCAACTGCAGCCGCACTCCTTGCTGAAAAGGGACACAACGTAGCACTCTTAGAAAAGACCAAGTTTCCACGTTACCATGTAGGCGAATCCCTTATGCCGTTCTGTTACTTTTCATTAGAACGTCTCGGTATTGTGGACCAAATGAATGAAATTGGTTTCACAAAAAAGCTCAGCGTCCAATTTGTTACAGAAGATGGGTGCCAATCCAGACCCTTTTACTTTTTCCAACATTACGATCATCCTTCATCAACTACCTGGCAAGTTCTCAGGAGTCAATTTGACGAACTTATCATGGATAAGGCTCGTGAGAATGGCGCAGAAGTTAGGGAACTTACCACTGTTAAATCTTTCATTGATGAATCAGGTGTCATTGTTGGCGTCAATGCAATATCCTCTGAGTCTGAGACATATCAATTGAGGGCACCGATGGTAATTGATGCATCAGGACGTGACACTATCGCTCAAAACAAGAATAAATGGAAGAAGCGCGATCCTGAACTTAATAAAATATCGATATGGACTTACTACAAAGGAGCTAAGAGAGATCCAGGCCTTGATGCTGGCTCTACGACTGTAGCTTATCTTCCTGGTAAAGGATGGTTTTGGTACATTCCACTCGAGGGAGATATTGTCAGTGTTGGAATTGTTGCCGAAAGAGATTATCTATATCAAGACACAAGAGACTTATCAGAAATATTCGCTAGAGAGATAAAAAACAATCTCTGGATCGATGAACACCTTGAATGTGGTAAACAATTTGGGAAGTATTGGTCTACCGGCGAATACTCTTACCGTTCTGAATTTTGCGCTGCTAATGGCCTATTGCTTGCCGGCGATGCTTATGCTTTCCTTGACCCGGTATTCTCATCAGGAGTTTTCCTTGCTTTAAAGAGTGGTGAAATGGCAGCTGACGCAGTTTCTAATGCGATAAACAATAATGATTTCTCCGCGGGACAATTTAATGATTATGGCAAAGAATTATGCAAAGGCATCGAATCAATGCGCGCTCTTGTATATGCCTTTTATAATGAAAGTTTTAGTTTTGGTGAACTCATTAAGTCGTACCCTGATCTTAGAGGAGACTTAACAGATTGTTTGATCGGTGACGTCTTTAAAGACTTCACAAAATTATTTGGTGCTGTTGCTGATTTTGCTACCGTTCCTTCTAAACTTAAGCACGGATTGATCGCTTAAAATAAAACAAGGATTTAAAACCTAATTCTTACTAGTCAGCACCTTGCTTTATTATTTACGCATATTGAGTAATATATGTGTTAAACAATAGGAAAGCATAACTTTTTATTTCAATCAAACGCGGTTAAATCATATTTAAACTTTCAATAGAATTGAAGTCAAGGAACCTTAGATTGATAGGTATAAAAGAACATGAGCTGTCATTTTAAACAAAGAAGAAAAGTTGTTTTTTCTGAAACAGACTTAGCCGGTATAGCTCACTTTTCTTCATTCTTTCCCTACATGGAAGACTGTGAACACTCGTTCTACAGATCACTCGGCTACTCTGTTACCAATATGCTGGATGATGATGGCATTAATATTGGATGGCCTAGGATTAATGTTTCCTGTGAATATCTTAAACCTCTTCATTTTGAAGACGAATTCGAAATTCAATTACTAGTTTCTGAAATCACGGACAAGACGATTAAGTATGAATTCAATTTTGTTGACGATGAAAAAGCATTACTTGCTAAGGGATCAGTCGTTGTTGTGTGCGTAAAGTTTAGTGAGTCCGGAATGAAATCTAGTAATATTCCAGACTCAATTCGTAACAGTATCAATGAAGCAACCAACCAGTTATAAATTAAGTTTTAATGGGTGCTGTTAAATCAAAAACTATAAATCAAAGAAAAGGTATGACCTGGTTAATTTTTGCGTTAATGACAGTAGCCGCGTGGGGCGTCTATGGAATATTTCTTCACAAAGGTGCTGTGGGAATGGGTGACCCCGAAAATGGAAGATATAAGGCATTCCTTTGGGTCGGAATCGCGTACTTTGTTACTGCTGTTGCAGCTCCTTTCTTATTGCTTCTGATTAAAGGAGCCAGCTGGTCCATGCCAAGTTCAGGAATAACCTATTCTTTCATTGCCGGTATTGTTGGTGCCATTGGTGCCTTTGGAGTACTTTTAGCTTTCGGCGCTAAAGGTCATCCAGCTGTCGTAATGGCTATAATTTTTGCTGGAGCCCCAGTCGTTAATGCTCTGATTTCAATTTCCATTGATCCGCCCCCAGGTGGCATCGCTTCAGTGCCAAAACTATTTTGGTTGGGAGTAACCATGGCCGCGGTTGGGGGCTGCATAGTTACAAAATTTAAACCTCAAGGGTCAAAACCACATGGACCACCACCTGCAGTAAAAAGTGTTCAATAGCTAATTGATTGCTTTTTAGTATTACAAATCTTAGTTAACTTTTCCTGATGCCTGAAGATATTGAATTAAATTCACTCAGACGGCTCATTAAACATCAGCTAAGTAACCCCAAATCCTTAAATGCTACTAAACTTATAAATAGCGGTATAGATAATGCAAATAACATCACTAGGGAACAATTCATTGATGATTGTTCTTTCACGACCAAATCTGAAATCGTAGTTGATCATAAAAATAATCCACCGTTCGGATCCAATCTGACTAGGGACCTCAAGTCATATTGCAGATTATCTAAAACTAGTGGCACTTCCGGTGAATCAATTTCATGGCTCGATACATCTGATGATTGGTCCAATATGCTTGATGCTTGGGATGTAATTTACAATTCATCAGGGCTCAATACTGAACAGGATATAATTTACTTTGCTTTTTCATTTGGTCCATTTCTTGGGTTTTGGACGGCGTATGAAGCTGCAGTGCGTCAAGGATTCCTGACTGTACCAGGTGGAGGCCTTAGCTCAGATGCAAGGATTGAATCTATCGTAGATTGCTCGGCAACTGTTCTTTGTTGCACACCCACTTATGCGATTAGGCTCGGTGAGGCTAATTCTACGGGCTCTAAAACCAACATTAATACAATTATTGTTGCCGGCGAACCTGGTGGCAGCATTCCTTCAATAAGAGCTCGTATCAGTCATCTTTGGTCCGGAGCAAAAGTGATAGATCATCACGGCATGACCGAGGTGGGCCCTGTTAGCGTGCAGAATGATGTTAATGAAAACACATTATCACTTATACCGGGTTTTCATTTAGCTGAAGTGATTGGAATCGAATCCGGCAAAGAAGTAGATATCGATGAAGAAGGTGAACTGGTTTTAACGACTCTTAAAAGAAATGATAACGCTCTTCTACGATACAAGACGGGTGATCTTGTTAAAAAAACTATATGTAATATTAACGGCAAAGAAATCTTAGGCTTGGAAGGGGGAGTGCTTGGAAGAATTGATGACATGGTTGTGGTAAGAGGCGTCAATATTTATCCGTCTGCAATTGACTCTGTCATAGGTGAGTATGATCAGGTGTCAGAGTACCGTGTTCTAGTTAAAGAAGAACGATCAATGAAGGAGATTGAAATCCTTATTGATCTTAATTCTGATTCAGAAGAAAAAGCTCTAATTGAAAGTATTGGAGAAAAATTGCGCTCAGTTTTTTCCTTGAGGATACCAGTTAAAAGCGTCAAAAACGGTGAATTAGAAAGTTTTGAATTTAAAGCCAAGAGATGGATCACAGAATAATTGTTCAATTAGATAACGTCTCTAAAAGTTATCCAGAAGGTAGCGATAACCAGAGACGCGAAATATTTAATAATCTCAGCCTCAGCATTGAATCCGGACAAAGCGTCTCAGTCGTTGGCCCTTCCGGTTGTGGAAAAAGTACACTCCTAAATATTATTGGCAGCCTCGATTCGCCTGACTCCGGAAAAGTTGAAGTTTGTGGAAGCAATATATCAGATCTTAATGACAAAGCGTTATCAGCGCTTAGAGCTGACAAAATTGGCTTTGTATTTCAGTCACATCATCTGCTCCCGCAAATATCGGTGATCGAAAATGTAATGCTACCCAATTTAGCCTCCTCGGCGCCCATAGAACAGAACGAATGCAGTAACCGCGCAATTCAATTACTTGAAAGTGTAGGAATGGCCGACCATGCCAACAAAATGCCTTCCGAAATATCCGGCGGTGAAATGCAAAGAGTCGCTGTTGTACGATCAATGATAAATTCACCAGAGTTGCTACTTGCTGACGAACCTACTGGAGCCCTTGACCTGGCAAGAGGTGAAGAGTTAATCTCTCTTTTATTGCACCTTTGCGAAGGACAGAAAACGGCTCTTATCCTAGTTACTCATGACATCAAAACCGCTTCCCGCATGCAAAGAAATTTAGCCTTCGAGGGAACTGGAATCGTTGAAGTCTAATGACAATATTTCGATTAGCTATTAGGGGATTCTTACATTATTGGAAAATTTCCATATGTCTTTGTCTGGGCGTAACGCTAGCATCATCAATACTCACCGGATCCCTTTTTGTTGGAGATTCAGTTGATCAAACACTTAGGAATTCTGCTTCGCAGAGAATTGGCTCTGTCAGATCAGCGCTACTTGCCGGAGATCGTTTTTTCACATCAGCTTTGGCCGCAAAAGTCAATCAAACTATAAAAAATAACACATCAGTTGCCGCCTTAAATGTGCCAGGAACATTGAATACTCCCGACAAATCAAAAAGAGTAAACGAAGTCAATGTGTATGGAATTGATAACGATTTTTGGAAATTAGCAGGTAACACCAATCAACAAATCACTAACAGTGATAATGAATATTTAGCCATCGGCAGTGCACTTGCAGAGCAAAAACAATTAGAGAAAGGCGATCGAGTTATCGTAAAAGTTGAGATGCCAGGTCAAGTCTCTCGTGACGCACCTCTGTCCGGTGAATCCGGCAAACTTGCTACAATTTCTTCTGAAATTACTCATATCGTAAGCCCCGAAAATGGCGGTAACTTCAGCCTACGTGCAGAACAAAACACTGCATTAAATGTATTTCTCCCTTTAAAAGTATTACAAGAAAAACTCTCCAAAGATGGCAGAGCCAACATCATACTTTCTTCGGCCTCAGACAGCTTCGAGAAAGCCATTCAAAACTCTTGGACCTATCGTGACCTTGAGCTCGGTTTTACTAAGGATTTTCATACTGATGTTGAATACACAAAATTTCGAAGTGATAGGGTCTTTATCAGTGACAAAGTTGAGTCGGCAGTCATGGCAGTCGATATTGATGCCGAACCCATACTCTCATATCTTATTAATGATATTCATTTTAATGGCAAATCAGTCCCTTATTCTGTAGGAACCGGAATCGGACCACGATCAGCAAAGTTGCTTGGAATACAAGTTCCTTATAATAATGAGGTAGCCATACATCATTGGCTATCTGACAAAGAAGATGAGGGAGGATTAGATGTTGGGGTGGATGATTTAATTAACATTAGTTACTTCTCGGTGATTAATACAAGAGAGTTCACAACTGTAGGAGATGGGCTAGATGGGAACGGCCTCGAAGATCAATCAGATAAAATTTCATTAAAGGTAAAATCAATCATCCCTTCAGATAACACTGGACTGAGAATGAAATGGGTCCCCGAGTTTCCGGGTCTAAAAACCGCCAAGACTCTCTCTAGTTGGGAAAGTGGTTTGCCTCTTGATACAAAAAGAATTCGCCCAGAAGACGAAAAATATTGGGATGAATTCCGTGCAACTCCTAAAATTTTTCTTTCAATCAATACGGCAAAAGATTATTGGGGAAACCGATTCGGCAAAACTACATCGATCTTTGTGACTAGCCTTAACAGTGGGAATTTTCACGATCTGATCTCGCCGATTTTAAAACTTACTGATGTGGGGATGCAAATACGTCACCCAAAAGTAGAAGCTGAGCGTTCTGTTTCAAATGCCCTCAATTTCGGCTCACTGTTTGCTTCGCTCAGCGGATTTCTGATTCTTTCTGCCTTATTGCTTTCATTAATGCTTTGCTTGTTCGCCGTTGAAGCCAGATCAACTCAGTTAGGCGCTCTCGGTGCTATCGGCTTTTCTCAAAAGAGGCTAAGAAAACTTCTTTTGTCTGAATTTTTAATTTCAATTTTCTTAGGTTCATTATTGGGCGCTGCAGGGGGTTACTTTTACACAAAAATTACACTCATGGCCCTGGGCAGTATCTGGATCGATGCTGCCGCAGACGCTCAATTTGTTTTTGA
>JABSSR010000244.1 GCA_013213965.1 Verrucomicrobiales bacterium
CAATTTTATCATTCCTGAATCCTTCCTTCCTTAACAAGCGCCTGCTTAATTAATGCACGGTCAGGTTTACTGAGTTTCAGCACGTCATATTCAAATTCAGTGCCATCGGGTTTGCGGAACTTTCCATAGTATGAACCATCGGGCCGCTTTAAGGCATCTATAAGGGATGCGATCAAAACCCTGCCTTGCAGATCAGTCCAATTCCTTTCCGCAATCAGGTCCCTCGGTTCAATTTCAGGCAAAGTAACTTCAGGTTCAGAAGTCACATCTGATTGATTATCATTATTAACACTTGGCTCAACAGTAGAATCATCCCCGCCCCAATTATCTGCTATCCAATTTTGTGCAGACTTCTGAATTCCTTCCCATTTTCCTGTAGCAACTGCATACACAAACAAAAACAAACCAATCAGCATTAGAAAAAGGACAAACTTCCTAAGAATTTGAAAAATACTGGTCGTATAAACAGCACTACAGGCAGGACAAATTTTGGATTCAGGTGCCAGTTCGTTTCCGCAATTTCGACAAACATACCTTTTTTGTCTGGCTAACGCATAGCCACAAGCGAATAAAGCCAATCCAACGAGCGGACCAACAATTGTAAAGAAGGTTATAAAGAATACAAAGATACCAATTGCTTCTAGCAAACAACCAATGCCTATCTTGTCCTTTGATACTGCCTTTTTACTTGTGTAGACAATCTCCTGTAGCGGTTGCTTAGGAGTATTGGATACAGAAGCCGGTTGATTAATAATAATCTGTGGTGGTGAAGACTCTTGGCTAACAGGAGCTTTGAAGCGTGAAGCTAATGATGTTTTTGTTGAATCAGGTTTTGTTTTTTTAATATCACTTACCTTTACCTCATCAGCGGGATAGATAACTTCGCCATTATTGGGTTCATCATTTTCGTTATCATCCTCACCAACTGGGCCATCACCTTGATTAGACATACGCAACCCATCTACTTCTGCCTGATCTTCTGGTTCTTCTGCCATTACGTCTCCTAATGTTATTTATACCACATTTTGTAATGTCTCTGAAACTAACTTTGCAATATCTTCAGGCACATATCCCTTGGCCGCTTTGATGTGAAGTATGGCTAGTCCTGTTTTTCTTACTTTTCCTCAGCCTTTGCCTTGGCTTCTTCCTGTCCCTTGTGAACAATCCTTACACGGAACAAACGCTTTGCTGTAACTGACTGCACTGCCTGTGAATGAAAAGGTGTCCATGTTACTGAATCAGAACTGGCCTCAACAATAAGATCATAGTTGCCTCTGGCGTTTTCTGGAAGCACTAGAACACTTGTTGGGCCGACCTTGTTTATTTCAGAGGCATTGGTGATTTTGAGTGTAGCTGATGCCCCTAGTATCGTAACTTTAGTTACACCCACAAACTTATCACCTATGGGTACTGGTGTAGAAACGTAAACATCTCCATCATTTCGGTCATGAACTTTAGAAATTGAAGCTAACCAATATGTTCCCCATCCCTCAAACTCTATTTTAGGCCTAAAATTTTGGGTGTCCAATCCTCTAGTAAATCCAACCAATTCAATAAGATCATTGGGATTTGTGGTTAAAGATTCCCCTGAAGTGACTTTAACATACTCAACCGCGCCGGAGGCACTGGAAAAGACAAGGGACGACAATAAAATGATCAATAACTTCTTCATGCTGAGATTCTAACGAAATAGTGAGGATAAGAACAAGCTACAACTGAGCCTTGGAAAAAGATCCGTTATGCGCGCACAGTTATTGAGTTCGTATGCGGTAAAAGATTCTTGCGGTCCCGTCTTCGAAATCCTCATCAACGAAAGGAGTGGTGCCGGCCTGACCGATCAGGTCGTCAGTGATCTCCAGCCATTCGTTCAGGTCGTACGACATATCGATAGCATATATGATGTTCTGTACCGATTCCCAGACGATGACCGGCTTACCGTCCTCGTTGAACGAGGAGTCGATGATATTGAAACTTACAGGGGCACCGGTCGCGTAGGCCTCGATCTCGCGGATCGTCCAGTGCTTGAAGCCACCCTCGTTGGCCCACTCCAATTCGATGCCGGTGGCGCCTGGAAAAGTGTTGAACACGATGGAGTAAAAGCCGTCGTGTATAGTGTCTAGGTGTTCGATCGTGTTGCTAATGATATCAGTATTCGGTAGCGGCTCGTCATCGCCCTCGAAGAGGATCACGAAGAGATTAGTGACGTCGGAATAGGTCCGTTCAGTGAGCACTGGATCAGAATCGGTAGTGACGCGGACAGTAATCTGTTGCATCCGGCCATTGTTATCGTTGCCGGCGACGTCGTTGATGCGGATCCGCGTCAGGCTATGAGAG
>JABSSR010000245.1 GCA_013213965.1 Verrucomicrobiales bacterium
AAATTCCATACTTCAGAGGAGAAACAATATAAGTTTGCTACAAAACGTATAGCGGAAGCACTGGAGGCTAATAAGGATGCTAAATTTCAGTATTTTAATAGGATGAGGGTTATTTATAACCTAAAGTCCAAGAAGGCTGTTGCCAAGCACGTTGAGGAGGTCAAGATTTTCATCCGAAATATCACCGAGGCAAGTAAGCGAGGTGAGGATTCATCTAGCTTTTCGCTCAAGGCACCTTCATTTCCAGAAGCAGGCAAGAGTGAAACTGTTTCATCGGACACGATTCCTACTTATGCTTATAACTGGTGTGTGAGTCCACTAACTCCCATGGGTGTTTCGGGTGTGATATGGGTGCCGTCGGAAAGTAAAATCGGCGAGGACCCTTCTCAATATGCAGCTGAGTTGGAGATCTACGCCAAGAGTTTACCAAACACTTATGCCAAAGAGAGTGTTCAGTTCCTCTATGCCCAACCGGCGAATTCTTTGGTCAAAGATATTACCGTCCCCATGATTCCGGGAGCCAAGAGCACTTCCTTCGATCAATGGCCAAAAAGTCTCAAGAACATTGCCATTGAGTTGGCAGAACTTGCTGAGTGATAGTGAAGATTTCAAACCGAACAACAATGAACCTACCTAAAATAAATCGTATTAGTGCCTCTTTTTTATTCATCTTCTGCATGGCTTTTTTAAATGGTCTCGAAGTTCAGTATGCAGATTCTAAAACTGTCGTTTCCAAAAGTGACTTATGGTTAACTTATTCAGGGGTGAAAGGTTCTGGAAAAGGTAAGCACGTTGTCCTCATTGCGGCTGATCAGGAATATAGGAGTGAACAATCCATGCCGATGCTGGCAAAAGTCCTTTCGATACATCATGGATTTGATTGTACTGTTCTATTTTCAGTTAATGAAAAAGGTGAAGTTGATCCGACGATGCCTGCTCCGTTCAAAGACAAAACAAAACGACACAATATTCCAGGTCTTAGCCATTTAGCTAAAGCGGATTGTGTGATTTGGCTTTCGCGGTTCATGCATCTTCCCCAAGACCAGATGCAGCACTTTTATGACTATTTCGATTCAGGAAAACCACTCATTGCCCTAAGAACTGCCAATCATGGTTTCTGGGGTGGATTGCAATACAAGAAGGGCGGTAAAAATGTTTCACTGCGCGAAATTTTGGGAGGTACCTTCATGGGGCATCACGGTGGTTGGCACCGTGAGGCTACACGCGGTGTTATTGTCTCTGAAAACAAGAAACATCCTATCCTTGCCGGAGTGGGGGATATCTGGGGGACTTCCGATGTTTACAGGTGTCATAATGATAAGAACCCTTTCCCAAAGGATTGCACATCATTGGTTTTAGGGCAGCCATTGATCAATCTTGAAAAGGATGCTCCGCCCAACACCAAGAAAGAACCATTGCCTGTTGCTTGGACAAAAAAATGGACAGGAAACAAAGATCTGGATTCGAGGGTTTTTCATTTCACAATGGGTTCAGCGAAGGACTTGGAAAATGATGGTGTAAGGAGAATGACGGTAAACGCAGTTTATTGGGGGTTGGGTATGGAAAAAGATATTAAGCCGGATCGTTCTGTTGCCATCATTGGCGATTACAAGCCGTTAAAGGCCGGTTTTAATTACGAAAAGCTTGGCGTAAAACCGCGTAAGATTGAGTATTACAAGTAAAAGTTTTCTATCGCATGATATTTAAATCCGTCATAATTTACTTTTAATTATGCGTGCATGTTCTCAAATTCTGGGAATTTTTTTGCTTTCTTTGCAGTCAATTACAGGTGCAGATCGGGCGGGTCTTGATTGGTGGTCATTGAGCGAAATTAAGCAGCCTGTAGTTCCTGAAATATCGGGTGAGGAAAATGTTAAACCAATTGATGCCTTTGTTAAAAATCGTTTAAAGAAACAAAACATTGAGCCTTCTCCTCTCTCTGATAGGCATACTTTAATTCGTCGACTTCATTTTGATTTAATTGGAATTCCTCCAAGTCATGAAGAGATAAAAGATTTTGCTCATTCTGATGATAAGAATTCTTACCCGGAGTTGGTAGAGCGATTATTAAATTCCTCAAGGTTTGGAGAACGATGGGCAAGACACTGGCTTGATGTTGTTCGATATGCAGAAACAAATGGGTAC
>JABSSR010000246.1 GCA_013213965.1 Verrucomicrobiales bacterium
TGAATGCTGCGAACATCAATTTGACAGGCGAGGTGGACGGATCATCAGCACTTACTAACTGGAAAGATCCGAAAGTGCCCAGAGAACAGCCTCTTTATTGGCATTATCCGCTCGATCGACCACATTTTCTTGGTGGGTTCAGTGGTGGTGCTGTGCGGGACGGTGACTGGAAACTTATCGAGAAGTTTGATTCAGGTTCTACTGAACTCTATTCTCTAGTTAAGGATCCTTCTGAGGAAAAAGATATCTCTAATCAAAATCCTGACAAGGTCATTGAGCTTAAGAAAAAGCTATCTGAATGGCGTGATCGAGTTTCTGCGCGAATCCCATCTGCACCATTATTAACTGATCCCCGGAAGCTTTATTTCGCTGAACATTTTTCCGGCCCTGCCAGTGAAAGGCTCTGGTATAATGGAGACTGGTCAGCGGAGAATGGTGTTCTTCAACGTATTAATACCGGCACTGAAAATACCCGGATATTCCTTCGTGACGCTGTCTATGATGATGTTCTGATCCGGTTTGATTTTCAGTTCCAAGATTCGAAAGATATGCGCTTAGTCACTGGGAGTCACGGCCATTACAATTCTGTTATTCATTTGCGCCGTGATCATTTCTATATTCAAACTGCCAAAGACAGCTCAGGGCCTTATTTTTCTTATCGTCACAGTGAGTGCTCTTACGATTTTGATCCGGACCGTTGGTATACCATGACTGTAGAGTTTATCGATGACCACTTAGTGGCGCACCTCGATCGCAATCATTTGGCTTATGCTAATCATCCGATCATTAATAAGGAGCGTACCTACTTTGCTTTTCAAGTCGATGATAAGCCCGCAGCTTTTGATAACATTCAAATCCTTCAAGCTAGGAAATCCCCAGAATTTGAGTCGGGCCTTGGACATTTAAAGTCGATTATAAATAAGTATCCTTTCAAGAAGCCATTAAAGCAAGAATATGAGATACGGAAAACTAATGCTCATGAGCGGTTCTATCAACGCCAAGAAGAGTACCGCTCCTTAGTAAAGAAAGTTGAAGAATTAGACCAGAAAAGAAAAGAACGTTTTCCCTCAGCTTTCAGATCACATAAGGAATTAAAGAAGAAGGCACTTGCGTTACGCAAGGAGCTGAACAAGGAGGATCCTAAATACAAAGAACTCTTACACGCAACTCATCGCGCAAATCGCGCAATTGAAGCTTATCTTATTCAACAAAGGCCAGAAGTCGCTGAATACCCTAATAGCCGTCGCAAAGCGGCAATAGAGAAACTGCGCAGCAAACATTTAGACTCAATAGACCATAAGAAATTGATTCGAGTCCTTGATCTTGCTCGGAAGAAACTTGAGACAAACTATCCAAAGGCTTTTATTTCCGATAAAGAAATCAAAGAGTCTCGAAAAGCTGAGCATAAAAGAGTTAAGGGGGATCCATTATATAAAGAGTTACAAAAGGCTCGGTCCGATGCTTATAGGACTCAGGAAGATTATCTATTTACCAATGATCAAAAGCTCACTGAATTGAAACAACTCTTGAACAAACAAGAACCAAGAGCTGATCTAAAAAATAGTTCTCATGACTATTCTATCGGAACAATTTCGATTAGATTTTATGAATCAAAACTTCCGGAGATTCGTAAGAACGTTCCTTGGAAAGGATATGGAGTGGACGGTGGATTTCCTGAGAAAATTGTATCTGCTCTGGAAATTAAAAATGATTTAGTCGACTATTCACTCCCAGAACACATGTTAACGGACTTGGGTAATCCTAATATAGGGAATGTAGAAGTACGGTTAAATGGGAAATTATTGGAGCTTTCCATGATCAATAGCGACGGTGCAGGAGGGCACCATGTATTATTTCAAATCGATTTTATAATAGCTAAAGCCTGCCGTTTTGTGAGGATGGTTATCGAAGACGAATTTACAAAAACTCACGATTGGACTCCAATTATCA
>JABSSR010000247.1 GCA_013213965.1 Verrucomicrobiales bacterium
AATGCCTGGAAATGGATATACTCATTCTTGCGCTTCCCCCCGGGATCACCACTGGAATATAGGAAGATACCCGTCTCATGTGCCGTGGTCGTATCACCGATCCTCTGTGAAAATCTGAACTCAACGCTCGCTTTTATCTTTCCCTCTTTTGTGGCAGTAAAATCTTTTTCCCAACGGGCCAGCGCATCTGAGAGAGGGTAACTCAAATTATTCGTTCCTGAGACCAGTACCCCTTCCTCATGGCAGGTCGCCTTGTACCCTTGAAAATCACCTTCGCGAACGGACCTCGACACTTCGGCCCAATAAGCATCCAGTTCCTTTATCCTTTCCTCACTGCCCGTTCCTGACTGCGCCATGCAGGGGGAGATTAAAAAATAAAGCCATGCCAAAAATAGAATTTTCATTCATCACCCTAACACCAATCATAGGAACGAACAATCATACTAAGATCCTTTATCCGAGGGTTTGAAAATGAATCCCGTTCCCATCAAATACTTAGGTGATCCCTAAATATTCTTTACTCATTTTGAATACTTCAGACCGGACTCCGAGAGCCGCTTTCAACTTCACGTCACGGTCCCACGAATTTCGAGTTCTGCTCATTTCCCACATCTGCCTTAAAGTTAAATTTAAAGGATACTGCCAAGGCGTAACTAGCGGGGTGTTCGTGAGTGGATAATCAGTTCCGTACATTAAGCGACCAACGAGCCTCTGATCATTGAGAACGGTCTTTAAATACTTCCTGCGGTTCGCCTGAGTGATGGTCGAAAGGTCAGCAACAAGATTCGGAAACTCCTCCATCATTTCTAGTAATCTCTCAACATTGTCCTGTCCCTGGGACTTGCCTGAACTTGCAACGTGTGCAGCAATGACTCTGACACCATACTTGAGAGGAAGTTTCAATAATTGAGGGTCACCTAACGCGTTATTCGTCTTAGAGAATGAATCCTCATCCCCCACGTGCGTTAATAGCGGAAGGTCAAGATCAACGAGTTTCTGATAATATGGGATATACCGTTCATTGGAAGGGTCAATGTTTTGGATATTAGGTAGCCATTTGACCAGGACCGCGTCATTTTCTTTTGACCAGGCCAGCTCTTTAAGCGCATCTGACCGGTTCGGATGCACACTAGAACCAAAATAAAGTTCAGGATACAGTTTTGTCTTTTCTCCAACGAATCGGTTAGGAACACAAACTTCCCCTGATCCCTTGTCCATTTCCCCGTCATCAGTATAAGGAGCATCCATTGCTAGGATGACAGCCCCGTCAACGTGGACTGAATCACGGATCGAAGATGCAATGACTTCCATTAGGATCTGGTCTCCCTCCTCATTGACCTCCTCCACATTACTGCCAAAAACTTTTAAGTAGAGTCCGAATTTCCAACTCTTACGTAATTCATCAGAAATCCAAGCCTCGCTCCCACCTGCTCCAATGCCGGCAGTGTGACAATGCATGTCTAGGATCCCTTCAGGTGGCTCGGATACATACTCACTTATCGGTCCACGAAAGAATATCAATCTCAGTACAAAGAGAGCCAAGAGAGTACCTACAATAATTATAACAAACAGCATCTCGAGTTAAGGGTAAAGTTTAGTAAATTTCAGGTTCGGGGGTCCTTTCAGTGCCCTCAAGAAAATCAAAGTCACAACCCTTATCAGCCTGAGTCACATGATCAATGAAGAGCTTCGTGTAACCTCTATGGTAACGGGTATCCTTGCGAGAATTATTTTCGAGCCGACTTGCTATTTCCTGCTCAGGGACCTCCAGGTCAATCCTTCTGGCTTCCACGTCCAAAGTAATATTGTCCCCGTCCATGACCGCAGCTAATGGCCCACCGGTTGATGATTCCGGAGCCACATGAAGGACACAGGTCCCATAACTTGTCCCCGACATTCTAGCGTCAGATACCCTGACCATGTCACGGACCCCTTTCTCAAGGAGCTTCTTAGGAATGGGCAACATCCCCCATTCCGGCATTCCGGGCGCCCCGACCGGCCCCGCGTTCCTGAGGACAAGGACAGAATCTTCAGTGACCTGAAGTTCCGGATCATCTATTCTCTCAGAAAGATCCTTATAACTGTCAAAGACGATAGCAGGACCAGTATGCTTTAATAGTGAAGGTGAGGCAGCTGAATGCTTAATGACGGCACCGTCAGGGGCCAGATTACCCTTTAGAACGGCAGTGCCGCCGTCCGCTGAGACCGGATCCTCGAGTGTCCTTATGACCTCGTCATTAAACACTTCGGCTCCTTTGACATTCTCACGGATGGTCCTGCCGTTCACGGTCGGAACATCCATGTGCAGAATTGTTTCCATCCTCTTGAGAACGGCAGAGAGCCCGCCCGCAAAATAAAAATCCTCCATCAGGAACCGGCCAGAAGGACGGAGGTCGGCAATGAGTGGTGTTTTTTTAGATATCGCATCAAAATCATCCAGACTCAACTCAATGCCTGCCCGACCCGCCATGGCTAGTAGATGCACGATAGCGTTCGTGGATCCTCCGAGCGCCATATCGACTGCGATGGCATTTTCAAAAGATTCTCTAGTTGCTAGGGCCCCCGGTTCTGGCCCGTCCCAGGCATTATTAACCGCTAGGCGGCCAGCCTCAGCAGCTAGCCTTAGATGATTCGCGTCCATGGCAGGGACCGAAGAAGCGCCCGGAACCGTGAACCCCATGACCTCGGCCAGAGCGGTCATCGTTGAGGCAGTTCCCATCGTCATGCAGTGACCCGGTGAGCGGGCAATCCCTCCCTCAATTTCCTTCCATTCCTCTTCACTCAAATTTCCTGCCCTCCTCTCATCCCAGTAACCCCACACGTCCGATCCGGAACCGAGTACCTGACCATGCCAGTTACCCTTGATCATTGGACCCGAAGGAACGTACACGGCGGGAACACCTGCCGAGATGGCACCCATAATCAGGGCCGGGGTCGACTTATCACATCCTCCCAAAAGGACCGCGGAGTCGACCGGATTCGCCCGTATCATTTCCTCGGCCTCCATCGCCAAAAAGTTCCGGTAAAGCATCGAGGTCGGCTTGGTCAGGCTCTCACCGCAGGACATGACAGGGATTTCCATCGGCATACCACCGGCCTGGAAAACACCACGCTTAACGGATTCCACGGTCGACTTGAAATGCATATGACATGAGTTCAGGTCCGTCCAAGTGTTCAGTATCCCGATCACGGGCTTACCAAAAAAATCCTTGTCACCGAGACCGGACTGACGTGCCCTGGACCGGTGACCAAAGGCTCTGAGCGAGTCAGGGCCATACCATCGGTAAGATCTTAAAGTGTCGGGGTCTCGTTCAGACATTAGAGAACATGATTGCCTCCCATCGGCCAGGAGGTCAACGCTGGGGACATATTTTTATTTAAAGGGAAGGAGGAATGAAGCGGTCACAGTGACGACCAACCCAAAAATTCCCATCAACGACATCATCGGGGTCACGGTTCGCAGGGTCTGAGACTCCTGCATCCCGGACATCTTGGTCACGACCCAGAAACCAGAATCATTCATCCATGGGATGGGCTTGGATCCACAACCTACCGCAAGAGCAAGGTACACGGGATGAAACCCGAGGTCCTGAGAAGCAAATGCCGCTGCG
>JABSSR010000248.1 GCA_013213965.1 Verrucomicrobiales bacterium
AACCGCAATGGCCAATTCCGTTACACCTCATTCACCGGGTTTGGACGGCCGGTAGTTGGAGACCTTCCGGGACCTGCAAATACGGAGGACTGGACATTTGTTGCCGCTAATTACGACTCGGAGGATTCAACTGTTTCAGTTTACGTCGATGTGGATGCATCTTCGATAGATGATGACTTGGTGAAGGTGACAGAACCCGCCAGATGGAACACCGGTCAGGCCACTTTTGCCATTGGTGGTCTACGACCTGATAACACGGCTGAACTTTGGGACGGAGCTATCGACAATGTTTTTGTTTACGAGGGCATCTTGACTGATGAGGAAATGAAAGACCTCCGTGATCGCGCCGCGATTGCGGGTGAGGTTTTGCGCATTACGGAAGTCGTTCGCAACCCCGATAATTCGATCACCCTGACCTGGACATCCAATCCTAATGCAGGAACGACCTACACTGTTCTGTTCAGTCAGGACCTGAGCGATCCTTTGGAATTCTGGGGAGACGACGATGATAGCGTGGCGAGTGGTGGAGAAACGACAACTCATACCACGGGCATATTTGAAGCCGTTGATAAATTGTTTTTGATAGTAAAAAAGAACGAGTAATTGAGGTATTCGGACTGATACAGGAAGTGCAAAGGCTTGTGCATTGCCTTGGAATCGATTTCGGCTCACTTTTGCCGGGGCATAAATGAAAAGATCTTACCGTCTATTATTTCTATCTCATTCCTTAGTTCTGACCACACTTGTGATTGTTGGCACGGGTTAATGAAATGGAAAGCTCATCATAGAGCATCGATGATTGCTTCTTTAAATAGCCTCTTATTTCTCTTCAGTTTCTATTCCTTTATCGCGGAAAATAAACAATAACGCATAAGATTAGCAAATCATCTATCTCACTTGAGGAAAACCAACAATCGATCCATATTAAGACAACCCCTTATAGACAACTCACCTCAAATGACATTAATTCGTCTCATCATCCTCAGTTCCTTGGTATTCGTTTCAACCTCATTAGCTGAAAAATACCCTCCTCCTCCTGGCGGCTGGGACTACAATTTTAACGGGAGCTCTGATTCAAATGTATCAACCAAGTCACTGGACGGAACATGGGATCATAACAATAGTTCAGATCATTGGGACGGGACTGTGCCCGGGACCGGTAATCCTGGAGGAGTGGTCACGGTCCCCATAAATGGTGAACCTGGGAACAAGGCACTGCAAATCGTGGACGCAGTTAAGGCTTCCGGAACGAACAACAACCGCAGACTGACACTGACCCATAACTTAGAAACAAACGAAGGGACACCAGCAAACTTTATGGACGACGGCGCTACTTTCGCCTTCAGGCTACGTCTCCCCGAATCAGCCACTGATCTGCAAAATGCTCCTAATGGATTAAATCCTCATAGTGGGGCAAAAGGAATCATTAATTTTCGAGGATCTAAGGGCCGGGTAGGTTTTGCGTTTGGAATCGCAGGCACTGATTCTGCTTATGAAGAGAGCGGAATGTTCATCAGTGACAGTTCCAATACAATTTTCAAAGGCCTCGATCCTACTGTCTGGAACGAGTTCTGGGTAACGATAAGGAAGAACGAAGAGAACACAGAAAAGTACGACCTCAAGATCTACATGAACGAAGCGACTATACCTGATTTCTCTGAAACTATATCCTTAGCAACGAGCAGTGACGAAACGTATGCCTACATGTCCATGCAACTCTCATCGACTTCTGACCAGGGAGCCGTAGAAATTGATTATATCGCTTATAAGGATGGACTCTTCCTGCCAAACAATTCAGACAATGATGAACTGCCCGACACTTGGGAACTGAGCCACTTCCCTAACCTCCTTGAAAATGAGAACGGAGACCCAGATGATGACGGGCTCATCAATGGAGGCGAGTTCACCTATAACACTGATCCCAACTCGTCAGACACAGATTCAGACGGAGTCAATGATGGGCATGAAGTCAATGTTTCCGGAACAGACCCCACTTCCCCTGACACCGATAATGACGGGTTAAGTGACGGTGAAGAGATCAACAGAGACCCACCCACTGACCCTAAATTAGCCGACACGGACTCGGACGGGCTCGGGGACCTTGAAGAATTAGAAACATATAAAACTGAACCGACAAAGAGTGACACTGATGATGATGGTTATGAGGACAGTATCGAAATAACATCCGGTTCTGACCCTAACGATACAAATAGCGTTCCCAGTTTCCCGACCCTTGATGACCTGCTAATTAGTGAATTTATGGCAAGTAATAGTTCCTCTATTCTTGACTCAGACGATGAAAGCTCTGACTGGATTGAACTTTGGAATCCGACCAATTCGGAAATATCACTTACTAATTACTACCTCACTGATGATGCTGGACGGCTCAATAAATGGGCAATTCCCAACATCAGTATTGGCCCGAATGAATTCCTGGTCATTTTCGCTTCAGGTAAGGACCGTAATGATCCGTCCAAGGAACTTCATACGGATTTCCAACTCAGTTCATCTGAAGGATCTTACGTAGCTCTGACTCGCCGGGGCGCAGATGATAATTTTAGGGTTGTGTCGGCTCATGGTCTTTATCCCCGTCAGGTCGAGGATATTTCTTATGGAGTTTTCGGAGATGAGTCACCCCTCTCATTGGGATTCTTTAAGGAACCTTCACCAGGCGCTTTGAACGATGATAACGGGGTAGAAGGTTTTGTTAAGGACACCACGTTCAGTACGGACAGAGGAATATATAAAGAACCTTTCAAAACAACAATTACTACGAAAACACCGGGAGCCACGATCGTTTATACCACTGATGGAACTGTCCCCTCCAAAAGTAACGGAACCAGAGTCAATCCTAAAAATATTGTCACTGCTCCGAGCGTGGAGATTGAAATATCAAAGACCACGGCCATTAGAGCGATGGCTTACAGGGAAAACTATGAACCCACAAACGTCGACACTCACACATACATATTCCCTACAGATATTCTCAAGCAATCAAGGAGCACTGTCCCGGACCATGTGAACTGGGGACATGCTGGACCTGACTATGAAATGGATCCGGAAATAGTGAATCATGCATCGCCCGAAGTGAGGCCCGTCCCGGAAGACTTTCTCAGAGTGCCTACAGTTTCTCTTGTCCTTGATTGGAATGAATTTTTTGGAAACCGTGGAATATACATCCAAGGAGAAAACTCAGAAAGAGACACGTCCATTGAATACATCAACCCTGACAGGAACCTTGAAGATCCTAACGCGGCCGAAGGATTCCAGATCGAGGGAAATGTTCAAATCGTAGGAGGTTCATCTACAGGTAGATGGAAGTCGGACAAATTATCACTCCGACTCAGGTTCCCGGAGGATCTCCGGTATCCACTATATGGGGATGATCGAACCTCTCGTTTTGATACTCTTGTCCTGGACAACCGCCTCAATAATGTCTGGCATTATAACCGGGGTGAGAGTCAGAGAGTCAGGGCACAGTACACCCATGACCAGTTCCCTGCCGACCTGCACACGGCCATGGGAGGACTCTCTCCTGCCGGTCATCATGTCCTACTCTACATTAACGGAGTCCTGTGGGGAATCAGTGAAATCCATGAAAGACCAGATGACAATTTTGCCGCTCAGTACCTGGGTGGGGATAATGATGATTATGATGCAATGAAACACCGCCAATCTACAGCAGTGAATGGAACGACTGCCAATTATTCAGAGATGCTCAGTCTTGCCCGCAAAGACATGGAAGATCAGGAAAATTATGAAGCGGTCGCTGATGTGCTTCACATCGATAACTTTATCACCTACATGATTGCCAACTATTATGTCGGTAACACGGACTGGGCCCACCAGAACTGGTACGCAACATACAACAAAGTGAGTCCTGACGGAAAATGGTATTATCATAGCTGGGACCCGGAACACTGCATGGAAAGTACCGGACATGACTCGACTGGGAGGAACGATTCTGGAGGACCTACCGAGGTATTCCATAGGCTCATCAAGAATCAAGAATTTAAGTTGCGCTTTGCAGATATTGTCAGGCAACACTTCTTTAACGGAGGCGTCATGACTCCCGAAGAAACCGAAAAGGCCTACCTCAAACTGGCTGATCCAATTGAAAAAGTTGTCCGCATAGAATCTGCAAGATGGGGTGATAACGCGCGCCGCAATCCCTACACTAGGCTGGACTGGATTAGGACCCGGGACCAGCTACTCGGCAAGGCTTCCGGAAGCGCCTCAGATAATTATTTTCCTAGGAGAACAGACATCGTATTAAACCAGTTCAAATCAAGGAGATGGTACCCAGGCACCGCGGCACCGGACTTCTCGCAGCACGGCGGATCCGTCTCATCTAATTTTAATTTATCAATTGATGGTCCAGGTAACGGAACTATCTACTATACCCTGGACGGAACTGATCCACGGACACCCGCATCGGCAGCAGTGGTCACTGAGCACGTATTAGTACCAGAGCTATCCACTAAGCGCGCGATCATGCCGGTGGATAATTCACTCGCCAATACATGGTTCGGCATCGATTTTGATGATTCTTCATGGGCAGAAGGTGAACTCGGAGCCGGTTACGATTCGGCGAACGGAAGATACATCGAGATCATTGATCCAAATTTCAATTTCTCGGATCAGACCAATTCAAGTAAAACAGAAACAATTTATATGAGAATGGATTTCGAAGTCGATGATCCTTCACTCTTTGATACATTGATTCTGAAAGTCCGTTATGATGACGGATTCGTCGCCTACTTGAACGGAATAGAAATTATCAGGGACCAGGCCGGAGGCAGTCCAGGAACTCCGTTAGGATACGATGCCACGGCCTCTTCGAGTCATACCGATTCACAGGCCGAAGTCTTTCAGTCTTTCCTCGTCTCAGAAAAAGCGAATCTATTAAAAAAAGGTAATAACGTTCTAGCCATTCACGGGCTCAACGTGAGTGCAGGATCCAGTGATTTTCTAATTGACGCCTCTCTCATTGCCTCTGAAGGGATCGGAGGAGGTAACGGAGGGCTCTCGGACACTGCTATTACCTATGACGGTTCAATAAAACTGACTGGCCCTGAGACGATGGTCCGAGCACGCGCTTTCTCAGGTAACGAATGGTCCGCTCTGACAGAAGCGGTCTTCCTCACTGACGTCGATCCAGCCGGTCCTCAAAACCTCGTAATATCAAAAATCCATTACCGCCCATCGCCTCCAACTGACACTGAAATAGAGGCCGGACACAATGACCGGAACGACTTCGAATACATTGAACTGATGAACATCGGGGAAAAGAGCATTGATCTGAGGGGGATGATTTTTGATAAGGGAATCGACTTTGATTTTAATGAAGGAAATTCTCTAGTCATTGAATCGGGAAAAAGAGCGCTCATCATCGAAAATGATGATGCCTTCGAGCATCGTTTTGGAAATGGCCTCCCAGTTCTAGGAAAGTTTGCCAACAATACTAATCTATCCAATGGAGGTGAAAGGATCCTGCTCTTGGCAACGGACGGCAGCTCTATAAGGGATTTTGAATATGATGATGATTCCCCATGGCCTGAAACGGCCGACGGCAAAGGATATGCCCTCGTACTTAGGAGCCCAGAGTCGAATCCTGATCACAAGCTCCCGGAAAACTGGCAGCCCAGTTCCATCCTCGGCGGAAACCCTGGAGCAGAAATACCAACGACAGGGTTTGATGATTGGCAAGTCAGCAACTTTTCGAAGTCAGAGCTTGAAAATATAGATATTTCCGGCCCAGGAGCCAATCCTGATGGAGATCTTTTTACCAATCTCGAGGAATTCCTGTCAGGAACGCTCCTAAGTCATTCGATCCGTCAGATGCTTTGCTTGATATCAAAGTTGAGAGTACTGGCCCTGATGAAGATCCGGGAGAGTCTGCTTTCTTAAAGCTCAGAATTAATAAAGATGCTCGTTCTTCGCTGGACTGGAAAGTCTTAGGATCCTCTGACGGCTCTAACTGGGAAGACGCAATGAAGTTCCTGGAATTTTCGGATACAGAAGACCTTGGAAATGGCAATGAACTTATCCGTTATCGCATTAAACCACAGCAGACTGAGAAAAAGCTTTTCTTCCGGATACAAACCCGTCCCTGACCAGTTCAAGCAATCAGATCCATGACCGGTTCACCACTCGATATCATCAGCGGACGGTCCTGAGTATCAAAAATATGAAGTCTGGGATCAATGCCAAGTAAGTAGTAAATGGTTGCGGTTAAATCTTCAGGCGTCACCGCGTCCTCTTCTGGCTCTGATGCATGCTTATCTGACTTACCATAAACGAATCCTTTTTTAACACCGCCTCCTGCCAGGAGCACACTATAGCATTGGGGCCAGTGGTCACGGCTGGCATTCTTATTAATCTTTGGCGTCCTACCAAACTCACCCATCCAAACAACGAGCGTCTCGTCGAGCATTCCTCGCTGATCCAAATCCTCAATTAGAGTAGGCAGGGTCTGGTCTGTTATCGGTAAATGATAAGCTTCTACGATTGGATACATCCGGGTATTATCAAAACCATGAGTGTCCCATCCTCCATTCGTCTTGCTCCTGCCGCCAATGATGTTGGAGAAGTAACAAGTCGTAAACTTAACGCCTGCCTCAGCCAATCTTCTAGCCAACAGACAACCCTGCCCATAAGTGGACCGGCCATACTTTTCCCTCAGCCATCTTGGTTCCTTGGATATATCAAATGCGTTTCTGACTCGGGTCGAATTTAACATTCCAAAGGCATTCTTGTAGTAATCATCAAGTCCACGCGCCCGTTCTGAAAACTCAAGCATCCTGGACTGCTTATCTATAATGGTCTGCAAACCTCGCCGAGATTGCATACGGTCAAGGCTCAATCCCTGAGGAAGGCTCAATTCGGGAAGCTTAAAATCATCTTTGTTCGGATCCCTAGGAATAAAGAGTGGATCATACTTCTTACCAAGAAAACTTGCGTGCTGGCCTGGGGTCCTTGATCCGTCCGCGATCACGTGAGGATAGGAGACAAAGGTAGGCATTCCATTACCTGCATTGGCCGCAAACTTGCTGACCACTGAACCGTATGCAGGGTACAGATCGGGAAGATCTCGGAGACGCTGATCATCACTGGGGGGCGCATGACCGGTCAGGGCGTAATAGCCAGCGGAATTATGATTCTTCATCTTATGGTGAAGGGTCCTGACCACGGTGCACTTGTCCATATGCTTAGCCATTCGTGGCAAGTGCTCACAGATTTCAATGTCAGAACAGGTGGTCCTTATCTGAGCATGTGGTGACCTGTATTCTTTCGGCGAATCAGGTTTCATGTCGAGAATATCAATCTGGCTCGGCCCACCCCACTGAAAAAGAAAAATGACTGACTTGGCCCGAGCCATGACCTTAGGCCGAGCCGATGCTAGCTCATCAGCACGCAAAAGATCAGGGACATTCATGCCAAGCATTCCCATTCCTCCCACACTGAGCAGTGACCGGCGAGAAACTGTCGCCTTCTCGAGACTCTTAGAGTGAAACTGTTTCATTTTCTTAGTAGAAATTCCTTAGGGTTTAACAGGCCCCAGGAAACATCTTCCATTGCAGATCTTCTATTCTCCGCCAAGCTAACATAACTGAGCATCATCGACCATTCTGCAGCGGACGGGGGCCTTGTAAGCACTGCCCAATAAAGCTCATCAATGATTTCAAGATCATCTTTATCCTGCTCGATGAGCTGGCCGATACGATTGCCTTCCTCTTCAATGATCCCATTGATCGTCTCACCCGCGGTCAATTCAAAGACCTGCGCGAGAGTCGTTTCATTACTTCTTTCAGAATCTGAATTAGTGAGACGGGCCGGTTTTCCAAAGACTTTTAAGAAACGATCCTCATGGTGTGGCTTATTAGACAAATGCACGGACTCGACTCCCGGCATACTGATCGCCTTATTGCTCTTCGAGGTATCGGAAAATTCTGCCTTTACAGACATGGACTGATGAGCAGCATCGATTACAACTTCAGCAGGATATCGCATCACCTTTGCCCTGGCAAAGTTCTGCTCCGTTCCAACGTCCAGAACTCCTTCGGGATCAGAGGATAACTGGTAAGTCGCGGAATTAGCAATTAACCTGATCAGTTCTCGCTGATCGAAGCCATTATTAATGAGTTCATTTGCAAGAAAATCAATGAGTTGTGGATTCGATGCGGGATTCGTTTCACGCACATCATCAACCGGGGCAATGAGAGGTTGACCTATTAGATTGAACCAGATCCGGTTTGCCTGAACCTTAGCAAATCTTGAATGAGAAGTGATCCAAGAAGCAAGCTCATCGAGCCTATGATCAAATGACTGGATAGGATCTGAATCAAGGAATCCCGGGACAGGACGTTCTTTGGTCCGGGGATCTTTGAGTACTTTCTTTTGGTCCATGTCCTTGATTGGAACCAATTTTACTATCTGCTCACCGACGAATCTGTGCTTATCATATCCGTCCTTTTTCTTATTCTCAATAATCTCATAGTCAATGGCATCAAAGATCGCAGCAAACCTATAGTAGTCTTCTTGTCGGACATTTTCAAAAGGGTGGTTATGACACTTAGCGCAATTTATCCTCGTTCCAATGAAGACCTGCGAAACGGCTTCGGCCCGGTCCACGGGAGACCGGAGCGCACGATAAAAATTTGCCGGAGGGTTCTCGTAAGTGCTCCCCATTGCACATAGAATCTCACGGGCAAACTGATCCAATGGCTTTCCTTGTTGTATCATTTTAGATAACCAAGTGAATGTCTTCTTGACTCCCTTTGGATCCAGGGTCTTTTCCTCGACCCTAAGTAAATCAGCCCATTTTAACGCCCAATAATTTGCGTACTCTTTTGATTTTAGCAATTTTTCAACGAGCCGAGAACGTTTGTCTTGTCGTTCATCTATTAGAAATGACTTAGCAGTTTCTGGTTCTGGCAATGAACCAGTGATATCGAGACTCACACGCCTAAGGAAAGTCAGATCGTCAGAGATCTTTGCAGGGTTCTGCCGGAACAATTTCAACTTTGAAAAAACATGTTCGTCTACCCGGTTCCTAGGATCTGGCCCATTCCATTCATAACTGCCTTGAGCTTTAATCATTGCCGCCCGCATCGATGCCCTACCGTTCAAGTACCTTACAAACACGGTCGTCTCCCCCGGCTGCTTAAACTCGATATTTCCAACATCGTTTACCTCCGCCATCAGATTGGAACTTTCATATAATGCCCAACGAGTCACATCTATCTGCTTACCATCCGAAAACCTAGCCTTAACCTTTATATCTATTCTTTGTTCAGGAGCTGATATGATAGCAACTGGTGGTGATATTTGAATAGATTCTAGCTTCGGCTTCGTTTCTATATCGGTCCTTGCCCCGGAACTGATCCATTCAAGTAGAATGCGATACTCGTCAGAATCCATATCAAAACGTTTTTCTCCCTCATGCTTACTTTGCAGAGTCGGCTTGAGAAGGATCTTACTTGATTTAGGATCTTTCAAATTCACACGCTTATCTGATGACAGAATCTTCTCGTAATCGTGGCTTGGATCTTCACCCCATAACGAAAGTTTGAATTCACCCTTGCCGTTCTGATTCCCATGACAGGCTCCGGCATTGCATCCAGATTTAGAAATCACAGCCATCACATCACGCGAAAAACTCACTTCTCCAAACGCAGGTATTGGAAAAGATAATGTGATCGCTACTAAAAAAATGACGGTTCTGAATGGCAAGATAAATAAGATTGGCCCAACTGAAAGGTACTCTCAAGCATTATCCGAATCTCTTAACATAACGACATGAGGTATTCCTGCCTCCTCAAAAATTGATCCTTTTTGTCGATAACCTAGTGATTCATAAAATTCAGTCACCGAAACTTGTGAATGCAAATATGTTTGACTCATGCCAAGTGATTCAGACTGCTTGATAAGATTTTTCATTATTTCCGATCCTATACCTAATCCTCTCCAGTCCTTTAAAACTGCTAACCGCCCTATCTTGCCTTCAGGAGAAAGTCTTCCCGTTCCCAACACCTTACCCGAATTATCATGCGCTAGAGAATGATAACATTGACCGTCCTTTCCATCCCTCTCAATCGAAACATCCACGCCCTGTTCTTCCACAAACACTGCACTTCTCACCTCATATAAGAGTACCGATTCAGTTTCCCATTCAGCGTTACGGATGATCCAGTCTCTTTCCATTCTATTAAAATTCTGAATCGGCACTAAATATTCATCAAGTCAGGAACGTCATTTCTTCCCATCAGAACTAATCGAGTATATAACTATGTTACTGATGCACTCAAGAAGAGAAAATTTAATTCAATGCATGGCTATGATTTGGATCTTGGCATCCGGCATCATGGAGACCCAAGCAGGGAAAATGCTCATCAGTGACCGGGGAGCAAGTCAGATTCGAATTGCGGACCTTGACGGATCGAACTTAAGGACTCTGATTCCTTCTGCCGGAACCAATGTCCGAGGAATTGCAATCGATATAAAACGTAACTTATTGTTCTATGCGGATAATGGCGGCAACGACATCTATCAGGCAAAACTGGACGGGTCCGACAGAGAGTCAATCGTTTCGACCGGATTGCGGTTTCCTGCTGATCTGGCTCTGGATAAAGAATCATCCAAAATCTACTGGTGCGATAGAGACAATGACCGGATCGAACGATCAGATTATGATGGGAAGAATCGTGAAACTGTGATCGAGACGGAAAGCCCCTACTATCTTGACCTTGATCTTACTCAGAAAAAACTCTACTGGGGTGATTTTTCAGGAGGCAATATTTTTCGCACTTCTCTTCCTAATGCGGAAAGTACCGAGAAGATCGTTAGTGGCCTTATCCGGACCCGAGGAATCAAGGTCGATCCAAAGGGTGGGTACTTTTATTGGTGTGACCGAAACACGCACAAAATTCAACGCAAACCAATAAATGGTGGTGAGATTGAAGATCTTTACACTGGTCTGGACACACCTCATGGGATGACTTTGGACATCAGTGCAAAAAAAGTTTACTGGGTTGATACCGGAACAAACTCGATCGACGGGATAGGAGCAAAGGCAGTGAGCAGAGGCGATATGGACGGTTCAGGGAAGCAGGAAGTCTTAGCGAGTCTTTCCCAGCCATGGGATCTGACACTCGACACCAGAGTCACGAATTACGGAGAATGGACAAAAAGACGGTTCAGGAAAGACGCGGACGCAGCATTAACTTCACCCGAATCAGACCCGGACAAGGATCAAAAAAGTAATTTGTTGGAATACTTCTCGGGAACGAATCCGTTCGTCTTTGGAAATAAAGAAATGCTCTCACTGACCAAATCGAGTCCATATATGGAGCTCAGCTACAGAATGACAAGTCAACCCATTCTTGATATAAGTGTTAATATAGAAGGCTCTGAGAACCTCCTTGACTGGGTCATTAACTCACAGGACATAGAGGATCTGGGGATCAGTTTAGGTGAAGAATCAGTACTCATTAATAAGCGATTCAATTATCAAACAGAAGCAAAGAGAAGCGAGCAGATAAGGCTGAAAATTTCCCTCATCGATCCGTGAAAATCCGCACCGCAACCAATGACGATAGTGAAGAAATTATTACCCTGGTCAGTTCAATCTATGATGAGTACGGTGAAATCATGTACACTGATGGAGCCGACAAGGATCTTCTCGACATCCATCATCATTATCATGAATCAGGTGGTGACTTTGTCGTCTTAGAAAATGATCAGAAAAAAATCGTGGGCTCCCATGCGACACTCCCCAAAGATCAACCAGCAGGCCCTCTCACCTTCAGAAGACTCTACCTTGAAAAATCAATGCGTGGGTCCGGAGCAGGGAAAACTCTAATGGACTGGGCAATGAATTGGGCCAAAGATCATAAATACAAACGCATCGAATTCTGGTCAGACACAAGATTCACAAGGGCACACCAATTTTTCGAAAATTATGGTTTCCAAAAGACCGGTGAAATAAGGGACATGGATGATGGTGCATTGCCTTATTCTGAATACTTTTTCTTGCTTGATTTAAATTTCTGATTAATGACCTCCCAAAAAGATATTTTACCTTGTTTATCAATACATTAGAGATTATTCTAAATTGTATTGCTCTCATGAAAATCCTCCTATTAGCGTCTCTATTTTTGATGCCGTCCCTCGCCACAGGGGCAACGGTACTTATAGGGTCAGGAACTAATAACGGCAATTTCAATGAGGACACTAGTGCCACGGATTCCCGGAGCTTTGGAAATACTGCAGGCTGGACTAATCTTGGAGCAGCACAGACGATGCAGGCCACTCGATTGAATCTGAACTCGGACGGTTCAAGGAACGCTGTAATTTCAGAAGCTGCGAACCGGATCTTCGGTAATGCGACTGGGCACACAATACAGAGCGCAGACATTTTCAGCGTAAGTTATCAGTGGCGCGATGCTTTTAACTGGAACGATGCAAGTGACCAAGTCCAAGTGATCCTATTTACTACAGACGATAATACGATCTTTGGGAACCAAAATATACTGGTCAATGATCTTTCCGGAACTTCAACTCAAAATAGCACTTACGAGCTTGTAGATCATGATGCAATCTACACAGCGACAGCTTCTTCTGCCGGGAAGCAATTATTTCTTCAGTTCAGGGGCTTGGACGGAAGCGGAAATGCGAACGGATTTGGGAGAGTGGATAATTTTTTACTAGAGGTATCACAATCCAATCCAATACCTGAGCCAGCCATTGGTATCCTTGGTCTTTTTGGATTGATGCTCTTGTTGCGTCGCAAAAGATAAAGAATCTAGCCAGCAAAATAGACTAGTCATAATCTAAATATTTCATGCGTAGCAGACTAGGATTTTGTATGCAGTTATAATTTGTCTTATGAGAAGCTGGATTAATCTGATTTTTGGCATTGGCCTATCTCTTATTGTTACCGGACAATTACCCGGACGCTCTGCCGGAGAAAGTCTTCCAAACATTGTATTCTTTCTCGCTGATGACATTGGCTGGGCGGATCCGGGCCGTTATCACGAACATTACTCTGGAAACGATGCAAAGGTTCCAACCCCAAATCTGGACAGACTCTGTGACCAAGGAATGATGTTTTTGGATGCGCAACTTCCAGCTGCTCTCTGTGCTCCGAACCGTTTCTGCATCATGACTGGAAATTATACCCAGCGCTCAAGGCCAGCGGGCACATGGAACAGAACAGCAACATCCGCATTTCATTTTGGTAATGCCAAGAATGATCGAATCGACAATCCTCACGAAACAATTGGAACGGCTCTCAAAAAGAAAGGTTACCGAACCGCGTACCTTGGAAAAATGCACTTTGGCGGTGACTTCTTTGATCCGGAAGGAAATATATTAAGAGACCAGCTCAATGATCAGCTCGGTCAAATTGATTTCAGCAAACGTTTCCGTAATGGGCTATTGGACCATGGTTTCGATTATACTTTTGTGACCCCGGACGGAATCCAAGGGCCACTTTACGCTTACTTTGAAAATGACCTTTACTCTCCGATCAGCAGTTTTTCATCTGAAGTGAATGGAGTTGATGTTTCCGGTGATTCGGTGCTCCGTGCGTTCAATAAGGGGCAGAGAGTCGGTAATGGTGAGATGATACAGATCGGTTATGGTGACTCCGAATTCGATACAAGTGAACACGGGCCGATCCTATCTCACTTTGCGCAAGAATTCATGGAAGAGCATGTGGCAAACGAACCTGATAGCCCTTTCCTTCTATACTATGCAACTCCAGCGATACACGTTCCCTTAACACCTTCAGTGAAAGGAATAGAAGCTGCCGGGCATAGCCAGATAGGCCCCAGGGCAGATTTCGTTTATGATCTGGACGCTCAACTGGGCCTCCTTCTAGATAAGATCAGGGACCTTGACATTGAAAACAATACACTGATCATTTTCACTAGTGACAA
>JABSSR010000249.1 GCA_013213965.1 Verrucomicrobiales bacterium
CCTACTAAAACCAGGATAATTTACTTTTTCTAGCGTCTTTAGGATTTCTGTCTCATCTATCACGAATGATATCTCCTCCAACTGAATTGCTGGGTCAAGTGAATCTCGCGGATAGTGGATTAAAATTTATAATCAGTAGGTTCTCCTGAGGTGACTTGGGAGAATACCTATTTCGTCCCGATATTTTGCAACTGTTCTTCGGGCCAATTTAATGCCTGATTCATTGAGTTCTTGAACAATTTTATCATCACTTAGTGGCTTTTTCTTATCTTCATTTTTGACAAGTTCAGCGACGGCCTGCTTCACGCTCGTGTTACTCAATGTGTCACCGCTGTCAGTTTCATAGCCTGGCTTGAAGAAATATTTCATTTCAAAAACTCCTCGTGGTGTCGCGATGTATTTGCCTGCAATTGCACGGCTCACCGTGGTTTCGTGAACTCCGACAACTTCCGCTATTTGAGCCATGTTCATTGGGTGTAAATGAGCTATTCCATGATCCAGAAAGTCACGCTGTCGAGCTACTATTTCTTCAGAGATTTTGCGGATTGTTTCTTGTCTTTGATGAATGCACTTTATTAAGAATTTTGCGGATTGAATTTTTTCTCTGATATATTCTTTAGCGTCTTTTTTAGCATTACCTCCAGACATAATATCCTTGTAGACATTACTGATTCTTAAATGGGGGATAGTCTCATTATTTAATGTAACATTATAGCCTGTTGAGGTTTTTTCGACGTTCACGTCCGGAGCAATGTAATGATTATCACCGAGTGAAAGTTCTCTTCCTGGTTTTGGGTTTAGCGTTGCTATGAATTCGGCCGCGGCTGTAACTTTTTCGATGTTGATACCGATTTTTCGGGCGATCTGGGGATAACGTTTCCGGGCTAATTGATCCAAATGTCGATCAACGATTCTGTATTCCAAACTGTGTTTTTTATTTAAGTGATTAAGTTGTAGTAATAGGCATTCTCTGAGATTTTGTGCTGCGATTCCGATCGGATGAAATGATTGTACTAGATCAAGCGCTTCCTTTAACTTCATAAAAGGTATTGCGTTTTCCAGAGCTATTTCCTCTATGTTTTGTGATAGGAACCCATCGTCATTAACGCTTCCGATTAGCATTTCAGCCAGGTCTCTAATCTCGGTATTGGAATCGGATGTGTTAAGTTGTTCGATTAAGTGTTCTGACAGGGTTTGCGGTTCAATGATTGAATCCATCATCCGCTGACGACGCGCGTTGTCATCGTCCCGTCTTGGCATATTTGACCTGCTCTGTTGAAGATATTCTCGCCACTCTTGATCTAGTTTAGATAATTCTGAAAATTCCTCATCAAAATCCTCCTCGTCCTTATCGAGACCTTCCTCTTCAACGGAAATATCAACGGGCTCTTCTTCAAGGACTGGATTCAGGGCGAGTTCTTGGCCGATCATTTGATTGAGCTCTAAGGTAGTCGCCTGTAACACATTAAGACTTTGCTGCATTTGTGGAGCAATTTTTGCTCGCAGTTCCAGCGATTGAGTCTGTGCGTGTTGTAATTCAAGGCCAGCCATGGGTACCGAATTGGTTCCTTTGGCCTTAATGTGATGTTACATTAGTTTTTAATCAAGCAAGTTTCCTGCCAATCTAGTAAGGAAACTTTAATTAATTTTATTTTAGCTGCTTAGAAATCTTGCGTAACTCTACGATTCTCTTACTGACAGGTGGATGAGAGTAGTGCATGAACACATAAAAGGGGTGAGGAGTTAGGTTTGAGAGATTATCTGCAGAAAGTTTTTTGAGCGCAGTAATTAGAGAATCTGCATTTCCTGTAACATTGGCGGCATAAGCGTCTGCTTCGAATTCATTCTTTCTACTTAGTATATTCATGAGGACTGAAAGAATCTTGCTTATTGGTTTAAATAGAAGAGTGAAAAACAACAACGAACAATAGACACTTGGTTCATTTACTCCAAAGGCAGATGATAAAGGTTCGCTTCTGATGAAAAATCCCAAAACGAAAAACAGAACACCCGTCTGAGCAATTCCAAGAAACAATGTTTGCATGATGTGTTTCTTTTTAAAGTGTCCAATCTCATGAGCCAATACCGCGACTAATTCTGAAGTGCTGTGATTAGCTATCAAGGTGTCGTACAATGCTATCTTTTTGTTTTTGCCAAAACCTGTGAAGAATGCATTTGATTTGCTTGACCTTTTTGACCCGTCCATCACTGATAATTCAGTGAGGGGAAATTTACAGGTTCCCGCCATGTCATTGATTGCGGATTTGAGTTCTCCTTCTTCTAACGGTTCAAATTTATTAAATAGGGGCAGAATAACTGCCGGTGCCAAATAAGCCATTAGTAAGGAGAATCCTGAAAGGAAGATCCAGCCCCAGAGCCAGGCATTTTCAAAACTTTCAAATAACCATATGATCAGGCCGAGGACAGGAAGCCCAATCAAGGCCCCAAGAAATAACCCCTTAATTTTGTCACTGATGAATGTTGAACGTGTTGTTTTATTAAAACCAAACTTTGCTTCAATTTTAAATGTATCATAAATTTCAAAGGGTAAATTCATTAGGCCTGCTGCGATGAATAATATGCTGAAAAACAATAAGCCTGAAGGGACCGGGTCGTGACCGAGTTCAATGATTTTATGGCTTAGCCATCCGAACCCGCCAATGATCCAAAAGAATAGAAATATTATGAGGTCTAAGCTGGACTGGATTGCTCCAAATTTGGTGGTTATGCGAGTATATTCTAGGGATTTTGAGTATTTTTCCTGATCAAAGACGTCCTTAAAGTCTTGAGGGAGTTCGAGTCTTAAGCCTTTGAGGTTGAGCCATTCAGAGAACAGATCAAGGGCAAAAATTCCTACTATGGCGACGAGAATGATCCAGAAAAAGAGATTAGGTTCTATGTTCATGCTAAATTGAAAAGGGAAAGGTTTTTTTATACTAGAGCAACGGGTTCGATGAGGTCGGTTTTATTTTCATGAAATTTTATATGCTCCATCGAAAGGGTCTCAATCTCAGCCATTGAAACAATAGTACTGAGCTTTGATCTTAACCGTTTACTGCCGGGGATACCCTTTGAGTAAGCCATTAGTCTTGACCGCATTGCCATTAATGTTTGCCGTTCATTTCCGTAACGTCCCCAGTCAATGGCTTGGCGGCAATGTCTTTTAATTAATTTCCATCTTTCTTCAAGTGGAGTTGGAGGCAGTTGCTGTCCGGTTTTAAGATAGTGCTTGGCGTCGCGGAAAACCCATGGATTTTGCATTGCTGCCCTTCCTATCATTATACCTGATACCGCAGTTGTTTTTTTTCGATGTTCCACGTCCTTACCTGTCGAGATGTCACCGTTGCCGATTACGGGAATCGTTACGGCTTGAGAGCATTCGTTAATCACGTTCCAGTCAGCCTGGCCACCGTAACTTTGTGAACGTGTTCTCCCGTGTATTGAAATGGCTTGCATTCCTGAACCTTCCAAGATTTTTGATACTTGAACAGCGTTGATGGATTCTTGGTCCCAACCAATGCGTATTTTTCCAGTCACTGGGACCTGGGATCCGATGCCCTTGACAACGGAAGTGGCTACTCTTTCCAAGACAGGGCAATCTCTCAATAAGGATGATCCTCCATTTTTGGAAACAACTTTATTAACTGGGCACCCGAAGTTGATGTCAATGAAGTCAGGTCTTTTCCATTCGAGGATTTTTTTGGCGGCTTCTGCCATTTTTTCGCCATCAGCACCGAAGAGCTGAACTCCTACGGGGCGTTGTTCATCATCGAATTCAGTGTATTTCCTTGTCCTATCATCCTGCCTAATGATGCCTTCAGAAGATACGAACTCGGTTACCATTACGTCTGCCCCTAGTTCTTTACATATAGAACGAAAGACTCGGTCAGTGACACCGGCCATTGGGGCTAGATACAAAGGGAATTTGTCGTTATTGAACCAGGGGAGCATCAGATACCTTAAGAGATGTAGTTTACCCTTGTGGGGGATTTCAGGCAAGTGATGCATTTCAATCGTTCAAAGATTGTATTTTGCTATAAGAATTGAGCGTTGACCTTGATGCTTTGCTGTGTAGCGATTTATATATCTATCTTAATGGATTCACAAAAAAAAGCGTTGCTTCGTGAGCGTATTCTTGAACGATCCGCAGAGATCGGGATGAGAATCGCTGCCCTTGAAGAATCAACCAAGCCAATATCTCCTGACAAGGGGCTTGGAAGGTTGACTCGGCTCGAGGCGATGCAAGACAAAAGTGTGAATGAGGCTGCGCTCGAACGCCTAAAGGATGAAGAGGTCAGGCTTCAGAATGCGCTGATAAAAATATTGATGCCTGATTTTGGCATTTGCCAAGGGTGCGGTAATGAGATTAATTTTGATCGGTTAGAGGCTCTGCCGGGAAGTACACATTGTACGGCATGTGCGGGATGAAACAATTTAACGTCAATATGTCTGATCCTTATCAAGTCCTGTTGTATTATCTTTACACCCCGATTGAGGATCCAAATAAGTTTGCTAAGAGGCAGGCCGACTTTTGCAATGAGCATGATTTGAAGGGAAGGATCATTATTGCGGAAGAAGGTATTAATGGCACTGTTTCAGGAACAAAAGATTCAACTGAGGCTTATATTAAGGAAACTCTAAAGCTTTTAGGAACTTCGGAAATGGGATTCAAGACTGATCTTAACGACGGGCATGCTTTCAAAAAACTTTCTGTTAAGGTTCGCCCTGAGATCGTTTCTTTGCACTTGTCCAAAGAACAGGACATTGATCCTGAGAAAATTACTGGAGAACGGCTTTCACCTGAACAATTCCTTGCAGAAATGGGAAATGAGGACGTTCTCTTGTTTGATGGTAGAAACAAGTACGAGTCTGATCTTGGGCGATTCAAGGGAGCCATTTGTCCGCCAGTCGACAATTTCAGAGATTTTCCTGAATGGATTAGAGAAAACTTCTCTGACGCAAAGGACAAAAGAATTCTCTCGTACTGTACTGGTGGAATTCGTTGTGAGAAGTTGTCGGAATTTTTAATTAAGGAAGGATTCAGTTCGGTGGCTCAATTACAAGGAGGGATCATCAATTATGGGAAAGATTCCTCAACGAAAGGTAAAAATTTCGATGGTCAGTGTTATGTGTTTGACCAGAGAATCGGAGTCGAAGTTAATTCTACTAACCCCAAAGTGATTGCGGCTTGTCGCCGTTGTGAGATTTCCACCCAAAGATA
>JABSSR010000025.1 GCA_013213965.1 Verrucomicrobiales bacterium
AGAGTTAAATTAAAAATTCGGCGACTATCTTACATATGTAATATACTTAAACTAGATGAAAAAGACCATCAAAATCGTATAAATTTCCATTAGCTGATTGTGCTCAGCTCCCGGGCACCGTTGTAAAGTTATAGAAAAAAGTGGGCAGGAGAGGATTCGAACCTCTGAAGGCATAGCCAGCAGATTTACAGTCTGCCCCGTTTGACCGCTTCGGTACCTACCCATTAATTGGTGAGGGCTGAGATAAAAGCTGAAAAGGGTCGTATTTGCAAGAAGTTTTAATCTTTCTGGTCCTTCTTCTCCTCTGCTTTTCCGGGATTTAATACTTTTCGCTGAACCAATTGATACCTTCCTCCCCTGCCAACGGACTCATAATCCTTCGCTGCTTCCTTGGTTTCTTTTCTCCTATCATAGAAATGGACCTGCCCCTTGCCCTGAACCAAGCCGACCGGACCCTTAACAATCAGCGCCGTGCCCTCGTCTATCCCAATACCAAGTATCTGCGGGAAACGTTCTACTACTGAAGCCAAGTCCTTGAAACGGTTCCTCTCAGCAAAGTGCTGGTCAACAGCGACTCCTTTCAAAAATCCAAGACCCTTCTCATAGCCTTCAGCCATCATGTCCTGATTGCCAAGTGGATTGCCCCGCACCAGATACTCTGCCTGAATCGAGGCACCAGCAGAACTGCCCATGATGACTCCACCCTTTTTAAGAACCTCACGCATGAGCCCGAGAGCCATAGTGTCATGATAAGCATCAACAAAGCGCCACTGCCGCCCACCACCGAACCAGATCCCGGTCGCTCTTTTAAGAATCTCCAAATATTCATCCCCATCAACCTCACTCAATGTCCTCCCTGATAAGACAGTCACTTCCTTAGCGCCAAACTTGCGGAAAGCATTCGCAATGGACCCGTTATCTTTCACCATTGAGTCCGGAACAGCGGTCGGTAAAACAACGATAGAAGCTTGGTCCCCTCCAGCAATTTGAATAAATCTCTTTGTTACGGCCCTCGGCATAGGACCGCCTCCTATGATGATAAGTGTCCCGTTCTCAACTCTAGGATCAGAAAATTCTTTTGGAGGAAAAGCAGGACCGTTCCGGGCAGCCGCGGCGAACCTCAACGCCGTGAGGTCAGCAATCCTTGACTCTTCATTTAAAATAATCTTCTTTTCTTTGCGGGTCTCAGAAGGAGTCAAAGATACACTAACTTCACCAGTACCAAGTGACCGCATGGCACGACCCCTAAGGATAAGCGCAGCGCCCTTTGCAAAATCATAACGGACCGTCCCTCTTTTCTGTTTTACTTCTTTTGCTGACGAATGCCTAATCTCAGATCCTGGAAAAAGACCTGACCCAGAAATCCCGAAACCTTCAATTAATCGTCCCCCAGCACCGAGAACAGCGCGTCGATTAATTAAAGATTTAATCGAGTCCAAGAACTTGCAATCCTTAAGCGATTCAGGGTCCTGACCGACTAGCCAGAGACCAGTAGCAGACTCAATACTTTTCTGAACCTTGTCTGAATCTAATGTCAGTAACTTGCTGTCCTTAACTTTCTCTTTAGATATCTTCTCCTGGATTGTGGCAGCATGATCCTTCGAAGTCTCAGAACCATCCAAAACCAAGATCACGATCTTCGGTTCCTTGCCAGAAAAATCATAGAACTTCTGTAATGATTCCTCATGAACGGACTCCGATGTTAATATAATAGCGCCCCGGATACCGGCCGGATTAATTCGATCAGAACAAAGGGCCGGACATAAAAACGCAAAAAAGAATATAAGAAATGGAGCGAGGCGGTTCAATGACATTACTTACAATACAAAATCTTCGGAGCCCAAGAGGCAATATCGTGAAAATGTTTAGTTAAAGAAAAAAAATTGGTATCTATTCACAAAAGCGACCTTGGTCCCAAACCAAGAAAAAACTTTAATTCGATTCTTGGGATCCTCGGTTCCAGTAAATGACAACGTTTTTAGTCGCTCTTCCAGCCGCGATCACATCGAGTTTCCCATCGCCGTTCAGGTCACTCAATTTCAGGTCCTCACAGGCAATTCCATTATCATCAAGGGTATGGGATTTCCAGCCCTTCTCCTCCTTTTCATACATCCGAATTCCAACCTTACCATCCTTGTTAGGACCTCTCCAGCCCACAATAACTTGAAGCTGACCCGTACCAAGAACGTCGGCTAACCCAAGAGCATGACCCTGGTTCAAAGAATCATCAAGAACGGTCCTCGTCGGTTCCTCACCCGAAGTGGCTGGTGGTGAATATACTACAAGCTCGTTACCATGAAATGGCTCAATCGCAGTGATCAGACCATCGTCTACATTCCCGCGATAGGCCCTGACCTCTCCTACACCCTTGGAGAGCGGATTCTTGACCATATGTTCCGACTTCCAAGGACTCTCCCCAGTCTCTTTAGCAGAATAACGGATACCTTTTATTCCTTCCTTACCACCGAGGATAATTACCTCTTCTCCTGTCTCTTTGCTAAAAGTAATCAAGTCAAAATTATGTGTAACATGAAAGCTAGCGTCGACAAGTTCGCTGCCCCAATTACCTTCCTCAGGCTTTTTTCCAGGAACATAAGCCAACAGCCGTACAGGATCACCCTGACCTCCCCTGTTTCCTCTGCCATGAAGTGGAAGGACAAGTAACCTGTACTCTTTTTCTGCCACCTTCATCCAATGCATACGGTGCACGGTAGGTTCATGAGCGTCCATCTTAACCGATCCCCAGATCCCGGTCGGATCCTCTGGACGAATCAAGTAATGAACAGACCCTGATTTCTCAGTGTCTGTTGTTTCACCAGGATTCCAGTTAGCACCCACAGCAACCTCGACTTTACCGTCTCCGTCCAAGTCCCTCGAAGCGATGCAAACATTGTCAAGAAAACGGGTACCGACGCGTGGGTTCAGGTTCTCGGTCATGACGAAACGTTTCCAGTCCCCGTTCCGGTACCAGACAATCTGCGACTTATCTGCTAGTAAAATATCCAGCTTCTTGTCACCGTCCACGTCACCAATAGACAAACCATAACCAATTGAAATTTTAGCATCGATCACTTGCCTCTCAAATTTTGGTTCTGAGCCGATGACCTGATCAAATTGAAAAGTGAAAGCAAAAACAGGGAACAATATAAAATAACGAAAAAACGACATAAGAAATAGCGTATTAGATGTTAGTCCCAGTGTTAAGCGTAAAAATAATTATCTTCAAAAAAAGAATTCCTTATCCTGAAATGGACATGAGTCTCACACTCTGATATGAAGCCTGCGGAATGATCCGCTTTTTTTTCATCATAATTGCTTCGTCCCTGCTCTTCTCAGGATGTCAATTAAGGGGAATTAAAAGGCCTCAGCGAGAAGTACCTCTGATGACCCCCGAGTCATGGATCAGCGCATCAAAAGCCAACCAAGGAAAGATTAAAATAGGATGGTTAAAGAATCTGGGCGATCCTAAATTAATTAAAATCACTGAAGAGGTTCTTAATAATAACCACGACCTGAGAGTGTCCGCACTCTTACTTCAATCAGCAAAAGAAGGAACCATCATAGGAAGAGCGGCTCGTTTCCCCTCAATTAATCTCGGAGGATCAGGTTCCAGATCAAGAAGTAATCAAGAACCACCTAATTACTCTTCGAATTACGGCCTCACACTGGCCGCTTCTTGGGAAGTTGATCTTTGGGGCAGGTTAAGGAATCTGGACCAGGCCCAGTATGAGGACCTAGTAGCTGCCCGCGCCGATTATGAAGCGGCCAGACTCTCACTCGTAGCCAACACAGCAAAGTCCTGGTTCAATCTGATCACTGCGCAGCAACTTCTAGAACTCGCAGAAAAGACAAAAGAAAGTTACGATGCTAATTATAGAATCACTGAACGAAATTATAAGGCCGGTGACGTGACAGCTAGTCCGCTCGCTGTACAGTTCGCGAGAAATAATGTTGCCTCAGCTGAAAGGAACCTGATCAATCAACGGCTTTCTAGACAGCAAGCTGCAAGGACCGTCGAACTTTTACTTGGGAGGTATCCAAGCGGTGAACTTCAAAGTGGCAACATTCTACCAAAACTTAAAGGAAAAACGCCTGCCGGGATCCCTTCTGAAATGTTACTCCGTAGGCCTGACCTGGTGTCGTCCTCAGCCGCTATCCGAGCCTCTGCAGAACGGGCCAATGCATCCAGAAAAGATCTCTTCCCTTCATTCTCATTGACCGGGAGAGGCTCGACATCAAGTTCTAAGCTTGACCAATTAGTTCTTGACCCTGAAGCAATAGTCTGGAGCACTGCAACTTCAGTGGCTCAGACTCTTTTTAGATCCGGCGCTAAGACTGCGAGCGCAAGGATCGCTCTACAGCAAAACGAACGAACAATTAGACGATTCTCAAGCCAAATGTTGAGGGCGCTGCGTGAAGTTGAATCCGCGCTTTCAACTGAACTCTCTCTCGCGGAACAAACAAAGTTCCTTACCATCGAATTACGTCAGGCCGAACTGGCAGAAAGGCAAGCAGGCAGGGATTACTCAGAAGGACTAGTCACAATCATTTCGGTCCTCGAAGCTCAGAGAAGGGCCGTCGCCTCAAGAAGAGCAATGATTTTCCTAAAGAACCAAAGACTACAGAACAGGATAGACCTGCACCTTGCCTTAGGAGGTGATTTTAAAACTGTTCCCTGAAATTAATAGGATCCAGGCAATCGGCTGAAGTTCTCCTTGAAAAAATTACAACTTCTTGACCCTAAGGTTACGAACAGAAAATTTAAGACCGTGGTCCTGAATTGCTATCTTTCCTGCACCGGCAAGCTTTTTACCTTTCGGTTTCTTGGCTTCAAGATCCAAATTATCCTGAACCTTTTTGCCGTTCAGAACAACGGACACCTTACCTTCACTCATCGTCAACTGCATGAGGTTCCACTCACCTGCAGGTTTAGAAGCATTGGTTAACGGTCCGGCCGTTTGGATAACACCGCCCAGATCGTGTTGGCCAAGCTTCTTCTTACCGTAACAGTCAAGAATCTGAACCTCGAAACCATGCGCTGTTGCATCAGACTCATCATAGATACGAAAGTAGAGCCCAGAATTTCCGCCCTTACCATGCTGATATTCAAATGAAAAAACAAAGTCCTCATAGTCTTCTGTTAACCACAAGTAAGAACCGTAACGAGTCCAACCTTTCTCGCCTGGACGAGGTTCAAGGTATAGCGAGCCGTCCTTTTGAACTTGCCAGTTCCCTTCAGTCTTCACTGACATTCCATTTCCCGTGAACGTGGTCCAGGTTCCTTCCTTCTTAACCTTGGGCTCATCTTTCCCATTAAAAATTGAAGCGCATCCATCCTCTGTCGATAGCTTATTCTTGAAATCGTCGGGGACGTCGATCTTGGTGGATCCTGCATCCTTTATTTCGACTGTCGTGGTTCGACCGAGGTCACGCTCGTTGCCGTTGATGATAATCTTGCCGGCAACGACGGATTCGTATTTGGTGAGGAAGCCGTCCTTTACCCAGAATTTCGCGCTCGCCTTGACACCTGTTGGCTGGGGCCTCTCGGTCGCATCACCTCCGTCATCTCCTCGAGGGCGACTCCAGAAACTGACCAGAGACTTGGCCCCTTCTTCTGTCAACTCACCCGAGTAAGCATCACCGTCTTTCTTGAGGTCCCCGACTTTCGCCAAGAATTCCTCTGCGCGCACGGAAGGAGTTTTGTAGTTGCGAAGATATGAACTGAGTCCGCGGCGGCGGCGTTCACGAGCTTGGTCATCAGTTCCCGTGGCATCATTACTTTGTCTCGGCTCGATGAGTGACCAGCCATCCTCGCCCTTGATGGCTACCTTCTCGCCCTTGGTGAGGAACTCGAAGCTGCGTTCGCCACGGTTGCTCTTCACGAAAATCATGTCTCCGACTGTCTTTCCTTCGGTCGGTCCGGAACGGACCCGGTTATTATCCCCCTCGGCGTTCTCAGGACGTTCAGGGCGTTTGGAAGTCGAAGTCCAACTGTAGTTGCCCTTCTCTGCCAGTTTCTTGATGGCACTCTTCACGTCTTCTTTGGTTCCGGCCTGAGCAGGAATGAAGGATCCAACAATTAAAATCATCACAGTCACCAGTAGGTTTATTTTCATACTTTTTTTGTGTTCTATAGGTTCATCAATAAGTGGATCGTACATTCTGCATTACCGACATGAGGAATCCAACAATAAAAATCATCATAGTCATCGATAGGCTTGTTTTCATGTGTTTCTGTTGTGTTATATGGATTCATCGATTCGAGGATCATTCATAATATGCTACCGTTTTTTGTAGTATTTTCGGTATAGGTTCGAAACCGTTGGATCATTTAGCTTGGTGACGCTATTCAAGATCACGATGCGTAATCTAGCCGTTAAATATGGCCAGCGGGTGTTGTGAACTGTTCCTTCATCGGTTATAAAAAGAAAATGACAGGATGAAATTCAACATGACTCAAATCCTAATGCTGGTTGCTTGTGGACTAGTGCTGTTCACCAGTGAGGCCGCGACTGCCAAGCCCGTCACGGATTTACCGAAGGCGTTGGCGGCTGCCAAGGATCAAGGAAAACCAATCTTCATCTACTTATACGACTCGTTCTGAGGCATGCATTGCCGGGTCCTCGAGGAGAACCCGAACGCGGACCGGGAGTTCGCAAAACTGGCCAATAAGTTCATTATCGCTTACCTGGACACGAAAAATGGACGGGCCGCGTTTGTGACAAGACTCAAGGTGGAGCGCAACCAGACCTATGCACTGGTGCTCAAGTCCGACGGCCAGGAAATCGCCCGCATGGAAAACCCGGGAACGCTGGAGAAAATCATTATCCTTCTTGAAAAAGCATTGAAGTCCACATAGTACCGTAGAGTACCATAGGGAACATAACTTGCTGGAATACTGTATATACAGCATGACCGCATAAATTATCAATTTCTATTGAATTTTCAGTTAAAATTACCAGTCATAACATCACGTTGAGGTAATCTAGAAAGAGTTATTTTACGTTTAAGTAAATTTATTATTCCAACCGCTAACATTATGAAAATTAAACATTTCAAAACTTTCATTGCCATCGCCGGACTATTAATAAGTCTGGGCAGCACATCCAACGCTCAAGAAGAAAAAGAAAGACCCCGTGGCGGACCTGAGGAAAGGCCACGCAGAGGATCCGAGCAAAGATCTCCTGGCCAGTCCCAAACAAACTCATTGTTCCAGATACTTGACCGGAACCGTGATGGTAAATTACAACAAAGTGAAATCGATATGGCGGTAGTAATTTTGCGTCGGATGGACCAGAATAAGGACGGAGATGTGAGCCAGGACGAAATAAAATCTCTGCCGCGCCGACCCGAAAACTCTAATCAAAGACGTCCTGACCAGCAGAACCCAAACCAAAACCGCACAACCAGACGACCTTCACTTGAAACCTTTGATAAAGACGAAGACGGAAAAGTCAGTAAAGAAGAGGCCCCAGATCGACTCAAGGACCGGTTCGACGAAATTGACACAAACAGTGACGGATTCATTGATAAAGAAGAGCAGACCGCAATGTTTGAAGCATTCAGGAGACGATTCCAGCAAGGACAGGGAAGACAGAACCGATCCAATCCAAATAGACCTGATCCAAACGCTGGCCAGGGACGTACAGAAAGACCAAGACGCCCGCCCGTGGAAAAAGAATAGAAGGATCTAACTAATCCTCCGATGACTGAGAGAAGTTCCTTAACACGAATCACTTTAATTACTTGTCTTTGCGTTGCTGTTTGCTCTGAAAAGGGCAAATCAGAATCTTCATTGAAAGATGAGGAACTCAAATTCTTTGAATCAAAGATCAGGCCGGTACTGGTCGAACAATGTTATCGTTGTCATTCGTCCGAGGAAAAGATCAAGGGTGGTTTGAGCATTGATAGTCGGGAAGGAATCCGTCACGGCGGCGATTCCGGTCCCGCTGTAGTGCCCGGAGATCTGCGTGGCAGTCTATTGTGGACTGCAATCAACTGGGCCGAAGAGGATTATGAAATGCCGCCCAAGAAAAGGCTCCCGGCAAGTATCGTTGCCGACTTCAAGGAATGGATAGAAATGGGGGCCCCGGACCCACGAGTGGCCGAGAAAGCGATAGTCAAAACCCAGATTAATATTGAAGAGGGTAAGAAATTCTGGTCATTCAAGAAGCCGCTCAAAAAAGAGCCGCCTACCGTAAGCGACCAGAAATGGCCAGCATCAGACATTGACCACTTTGTACTGGCAAAGCTAGATTCCAATGGACTCAAGCCGGCAACTGACGCAGATCCCGGAACCCTCCTCAGAAGACTCTACTTCGATTTAATAGGACTCCCACCTTCACCAAAAGAAATTCAAGCATATGCGGCTGCATGGAAAAAGGATCCGAAGAATGCTTATCGGTTGGAAGTCAATAAACTGCTCGCGAGCGAGCGCTTTGGTGAGCGCTGGGGAAGGCACTGGTTGGACATTGCCCGGTTCGCTGAGTCAACCGGTAAGGATGTTAACATGACCTTCCCGCACGCATGGCGGTACCGAGACTACGTCATCGATTCCATCAACGCCGATAAGCCGTATGACGAATTTATTACAGAGCAAATCGCTGGGGACCTGTTACCGATTAAAAACGATTCCGACTGGCAGGAAAATCTAATTGCTACTGGTTTTCTTGCTATCGGACCAAAGAATCTGAACGAACGGGACCCCCGCCAGTTCGCTCTGGACCTGGCCGATGAACAGATCGACACCACTACCCAAGCCATCCTCGGACTCACGGTCTCATGTGCTAGATGCCATGACCATAAGTTTGATCCCATACCCACAACAGATTACTACTCGCTGGCGGGAATCTTTTTGAACACCAAGACCTACTTCGGTACAGTAAACGTAATTCAGAATCGTCGCGGCACGAATCTTTTAGAGCTCCCCATAGCAGACAAAGAACCGATCGATCCTTTGGGCACGAATGGGATCTCAATTATTAAAAATCGTCTTGAAGACTCCGAGCGACGCTTCAATGAGCTGACCCGTCAGGCAAGAGAGGACCGGTCAGCTGGCAGGTCCAGTAACGCTCAGCAACAAGCGCAGAGGCTCCGCTCTCAAATCTCACAGATGCAAGCACGGTTAAATAGCGTTGATGAGGATGGTATCTCATTAACGCGTGCCATGGGCGTACAGGACAGAGAAAAATTCATCCAACCAGTCGTTCTGATCCGAGGCGAACTCGACAAACCTGCTCAGAAAGTTGATCGCGGATTTCCTCAGGTGCTCTCCAACGAACCGGTCAAATTATCATTGGACACTAGTGGGCGCCGTGAATTCGCCGAGTGGTTAGTTTCGAAAGAAAATCCACTCACTGCACGTGTCATGGTCAACCGAGTCTGGGGACATCTATTCGGTAACAGTATCGTCACCTCGCAGAACAATTTTGGAACAACCGGTCAGGCACCCAGCCACCCCGAATTACTTGATCACCTAGCGGTAAAATTCATGGAAGGAAAATGGTCAGTGAAATCGCTAATTCGAGATCTGGTTCTGACTCGAAGCTACCGTATGAGTTCCAATTTTAATCATGCAGCCTTTTTAAAAGACCCAGAAAACTTCCTGCAATGGCGTCATAGCCCAAAGAAAATTGATGCCGAGGCCTTGCGCGACTCTATGCTCATCGTTAGTGGACGTTTGGACACGAAGCGTCCGACCGGTTCAGACATCGCTTGGGACGGAGATAATAGGGTTGGTGGTTTCCGTCGGCCACGGGGCGGAAACGATCGCGATCGCTCGAACAATTACCGTTCAGCTTACCTACCTGCGGCCCGAGATAATTTACCTGAATCACTTGCCTTATTCGATCCTGCTGACCCGAACATTGTGACCGGAAAGCGCGAAGAAACTAATGTTCCCGACCAGGCCCTTTATCTGATGAATAACGCGTTTGTTATTGAACAGGCCGAGGCCATGGCGCTGCGCGTTTATAAAGGTGCAGAAACGAATCGCGATCGCATATCTCGGGCTTTTGCTATCGCATTTGCTCGGCCTGCGACGAATGAAGAAATTGATACTGCTCTGGCCTATCTGAGTGATTTTATCAACAGGGCCGGTGCTGACAGTCAGAACCGACAAAAGATCGAAAGACTTGCCCTTAATACTTTCTGTCAGTCTCTGCTCATTTCCGCCGAATTCAGATACCTAAACTAAGCAATAATTCATAACTGACATGCTTAACCGCCGCGATCTTCTAAAATCCGCCTCTTCCGGGGTCGGATATCTCGCCTTTGCTGCACTCGCTCACGAACAGGCCCTAGCTGAGTCAAAAGCTGATGGCCCGCTCTCTCCAAAAAAACCGCACTTCGAGCCAAGGGCAAAGCGCGTCATTTTTCTCTCCATGCGAGGCGCTCCATCGCACGTCGATATGTTCGACTACAAACCACAACTGACTAAAGATAATGGAAAGCCTGGAAAGTACGGTCGTGGCCGCGGCGGTAAGCTTTTAGGTTCGCCCTGGGAATTCAAGCAGCACGGGAAGAGTGGCCTGTGGATCTCTGAACTATTACCTGAAATCGCAACGCACGCTGACGATCTGTGCATGCTTCATGGCATGAATACTGATCTGCCAAACCATCCACAAGCACAGACCATGATGCATACTGGAAGTTCCCAGTTCGTCAGGCCATCGATCGGAGCCTGGACGCTATATGGGCTAGGCACCAACAATGCTGACCTGCCCGGGTTCGTTGCTCTCGGTGCACCAAACGGTAATGCTAATCATTTCGGCAGCAGCTTCTTGCCTGCTATATTCCAGGGCGCACGGTTCGGCGGTGACTCTCGCCGGCCCGGAGGTAATAACCGATTTGCACGCCGCGAACAGAAACCTAAAATCCCTAACATCGCCAACCCCAAACTTGACCGCGAATTGCAACGAGCACAGCTAGACTACGTACAAAGTTTAAACAAAGCCAAACTTGCCCGCGAAAAGCATGCTCCCGGTGTCGAGGGAGTCATTGAATCCCTCGAGCTTGGTTTCCGCATGCAGGACACCTTGCCTGAACTGATGGATACCACGGGCGAATCCAAAGAAACTCTGGAACTTTACGGTATCGGCTCCGGCGCCAATGATTCCTTCGGCAAGCAATGCCTGTTGGCCCGTCGTTTTGCTGAGGCCGGAGTCCGTTTCGTCGAACTCAGTCACGGTAACTGGGACCATCACCGGAACTTAACAAATGACCTCTCAGCACGTTGCAATGAAATAGATAAACCCATCTCCGGACTTCTCACTGACCTCAAACGCCGTGACATGTTGAAGGAAACACTCATAGTCTGGGCTGGCGAATTCGGTCGTACCCCACACGGACAAGGCGGAGACGGACGCGATCACAATAACAAAGGATACACGACCTGGATGGCAGGAGGAGGAGTGAAAGGGGGACTAGGATACGGAGCCACAGATGAACATGGATACGAGGCCGTTGAAGGAAAGATGCACATCCATGACTGGCACGCAACGATCCTTCATATTCTGGGCCTAGATCACGAAAAGCTCACTTACAACCACGCCGGCCGTGATTTCAGATTAACGGATGTGCATGGAGTCGTTGCAAAGGACATCCTTTCTTAAATAAAAGTCGAAATTAGTTATTCCAAACCCAATGCCTTGCTTAATACGGGAGCAAACAATTCGGCCTGACGCAGAAAACCGAGATCGTTAGGGTGCGAACCATCGGTAGTGCCCTCGGCGTCATCACCAAGCAATGCGTCGCCGCCAAGATAGTATAGTTTTTTTACTCCTGCAGTTTTTAGATCCTGATAAGCCTTCCGTAATGCTGCATGATTATCGTCGTGGAATTTTGATTTATCGGGTACCAACCAGGAATTAGGAAAGCGCCTATCTTCCACAAGCACAATCGGGGTATCGGCCCGAGCCTCACGCAACTGTTTCACCAGAGGAACACAGCGTTTAGTCACCATCGCTCCGTTCATGTTAGGCAGACAATCAATGATGTAAGCAGCCGCATTCACTTCAATTAGGAGATCGCCTACTTCCTCATGCATTTTGCCATTGCCAGAAAATCCGATATTAATGACTGGCATATCAAGCCACCGCCCTAGAATCGCCGGGTACGTCATTCCGGGCCTCGATGCGCAGGCACCCTGAGTAATAGAGGTTCCATAAAAAATTAGTGGCCTAGCCTTGCGAGGCGCAAGCCCCTGAAAATTTGAACCTGCCGGCACACCAACAGCCAAGGACTCAGTTCCATTATAAAGCGGCAGATACAGTGCATACTCACGCAGATTCGGTTTGATTCCCCGCAAAAGAGTGACCTGCATTTCCTGCTTGGCTGGAAGAGTGGCTGCTGCCCAGCGCCATTTGCCCTGAGCATCGCGCGCATATAAATCCAGTCCACTCACACCACTAGGCGGCATATGTGGCATGCCCAACCGCGAAGAGGTAACCTTCCACTTGGCGTGGATGGTATTAGCATCAGTCTTAAAGCGCACCATCATGCCCGCACTATGACGACTTAAACCCCAAACCGACTTGGTCACAGTTTTCTCAGCCTTGATCGGAAAACGATCAAACCACTTGGACCTTTCCTGATCCCCCCACCCTCGTCCTTCTATCCCCCACTGAGTAACGTCATGCCATTGGACTTCGTCTTGAGCAAATGCAGTAGCAGGTACCAAAAGAAATATGGCAATGAGTATCTTCATTACATAGATAAAAATTTAGCCCCGCATGACTTATCAATGAAATAACTAGGCCAGTATATCCTTAATCACATGTCCATGAATGTCAGTCAATCTGAAGTCCCTTCCCTGATATCGATAAGTAAGTTTACGGTGGTCTATGCCAAGCAAATGCAAAATTGTGGCATTCAAGTCATGAATATGCATTGTGCCTGGAGTCCACTTCTCCTTACTCGGTTTTGGACGCATCGGCGTTCCATCAGGATGGGCTATATTATATCCATAATCATCCGTTTTTCCGTATGTGATTCCCGATTTGATACCACCACCGGCCATCCAGACCGAGAAGCAGCGAGGATGATGATCACGACCATAATTGTCCTTATTCAGTCCTCCCTGACAGTAGGCAGTTCGTCCAAATTCTCCACCCCAAACAACTAGTGTCTCATCCAACATTCCCAAACGCTTAAGATCTTTAATCAATGCAGCACTGCCCCTGTCAATGTCCTTGCACTGAGATTCGTGTTCGCGCGGAAGATTTCCATGAGCGTCCCATCCCCTATGAAATATCTGTATATTTCTAACACCTCTTTGCGCCAGTCGTCTTGCATTGAGACAACAAGCAGCAAAACTGCCAGGGTCACGGGCTTCTTCACCATAAAGATCAAAGGTCTTATCATCCTCTTTGGAAAGATCCATCAACTCAGGCACTGAGGATTGCATCCGGTACGCCATCTCATGTTGTTTTATCCGTGATAAAATCTCAGGGTCAGCGAACTTGGAATACTGTTCCTGGTTAAGAAGAGCCAAAGCATCAAGCTGAGCTCTGCGATCCTTACTACTGACCCCTTTTGGATTACTCAAGTAGAGGACAGGATCGCCCTGACTCCTCATTAAGGTCCCTTGATGCTCCGAAGACATGAAACCGCTTCCCCATAAACGACCAAAGAGACTCTGTTCGGCAAACCTGGTCTTCGCATGCATGACAACGTATCCTGGTAAATTCTCATTCATGGTCCCAAGACCATAACTTAGCCATGAGCCAAGACTTGGACGCCCAGGTATTTGACTCCCTGTCTGGATATAGGTTATGGCAGGGTCATGGTTAATGGCCTCGGTAAATGTACTGTGCACAACACAAAGTTCTTTGGCCACTGTCGCTGTATGAGGCAGAAGTTCACTGACCCATAATCCTTCAGCATTATTTTCATGCTTCGTGAATTTGTATTTACTTGGGCAGACAGGGTGTGTCTTCTGTCCGGCTGTCATTCCAGTGATGCGTTGACCGTCTCTGATATGGTCCGGAAGATTCTGCCCAAACATCTCCTGCATTTTAGGCTTATAATCCCATAAATCATGATGACTCGGTCCACCACTCATGAAAAGATATATGACACGTTTGGCCTTCGGCGCGTGATGAAGGCCACCATGAGATGCCTGTGAAGTCTTATCCAATCCGAAAGATTGATCATTGAAAAGTTGAGCCATGGCCGCAGTACCCAGACCAAGAGCCGAACGTCCAAAGAGTTGTCGGCGAGTTAAGTTAAGATCAAATTCGTGGAGAGGATCAGGTGTTTGCATCGAACTATATATTTGAATAATTAGTACATTAGGATGGCCACATCACTGGACAAAACAATTGTTGTGAGTTGCGTCCAGGCAGCAAGATCAGTCAGAGGTATTTTTG
>JABSSR010000250.1 GCA_013213965.1 Verrucomicrobiales bacterium
AAACAGATTTACTTAAAAGTGTTGAGGCGTTTGCCTTCGGACGATGAGACGGTCACTGCCATCGGTCTTGTTGAGCGGGTAAGATCGAAGATTCATGGTGATGATGTGCTTGTTAGGTCTTGTGCAAGTTTTTGCCAAGTTCTCTTGGCAAGTAATGAGTTCAGATATATAGATTAGAGATAGGATGGCAGAAATTTCCAGACGACAAATGTTAAGCGTAGGGTCATGTGGTTTTGGGGCGCTTGCATTTAGCGGATTGTCAAATGCTCTGATAGCAGCTAAGGCCAATCCAACTAATTTTAAGGCCCGTGCAAAGAGAGTCATTTTTTTATGTATGCCGGGTGGCCCTGCTCATTTGGATACTTTTGATTATAAGCCTCAGACTACGAAGGCCGAGCATCCGGGTTCCGCTTTCAAGTTTAGTCAACACGGGAAGAGCGGTTTGTGGGTTTCAGAGCTTTTCCCAGAACTAGCAAAGCATGCAGATAAATTATGTGTTTTAAATGGGATGTATGCAGATACCGGGAACCACGCGCAATCCTTTCGACAAATGCAAACCGGAGAACGGCTCCGTTCTCGCCCCAGTATTGGATCCTGGGTTAACTACGGATTGGGAACAGAAAACGATAATCTTCCCGGATTCATAAGTTTAAATGCTCATGAGTCATTCGTTCACTCCAGTTCGTTTCTGCCTTCGCGATATTCTGGAACACCTATAGGAGTTAATGGTGAAAGTATGTCTGAAGCGACAATTCCGAACGTTTTGAGTAATCATTTACCCAAAGAGGTTAAGCGTCTTCAGCTTGATGTTTTACAATCAATGAATCGGGATCATTTGTCTTTTAGAAACAATGATGACGCCTTGGAAGGGGCCATAGAATCTATGGAGTTAGGTTTTAGGATGCAAATGATTGCTCCAGACTTAATGGATATAAGCACGGAGTCAGCTGATACTCTGGAACGATATCGAGTAGGTAAGAATATTAAGTTAGGTACGTGTCGGCCTTCAGACTTTGGGCGTCAGTGTCTGCTCGCCCGCCGATTTGCTGAGGCAGGAGTTCGATATATTCAGGTGTCTCATAATGGTTGGGATCAGCACAAGGACCACAGACGTGATTTGAGAGCTAACTGCGAGAGCACCGACGCTCCAATAGCTGCCCTTCTTGGGGATCTTGAGCAGAGAGGGTTGCTTGAGGATACCCTATTGATATGGGGAGGAGAATTTGGTCGGCCGGGGTTAAAACCTTCAGACAAGAAAGATGAAACCGGCCACAATGCTACTGGTTTTACATTTTGGTTGGCAGGCGGCGCAGTTAAGGGTGGTTATGTCCATGGAAAGACCGATTCAACCGGAGCTAAAGCCGTAGAAGGGAGAATGCATTTCCATGACCTTCATGCGACTGTCCTTCACATGTTGGGATTGCCGCATGACAAGATGACGTTCTTTCACCAGGGCAGGGAACATAGGCTCACGGGTCCCGATGGAGGTAAAGTAGTAAAGGAGATACTAGTTTAGTTTGTCTGATCGGAGTCTTACTTATATTTCCAATCTTGCCATGATCTTAGGACTTTGTTTCCAGAACTTACGTACCAGGCGTATCCATTGCGTCTCTCAAATTCAATGTCAGATACAGAGTATTTAATTCGACCATCTCTGCCACTGAAAATGGGGCGATTGGTTTTGATTTCATAAAAGCGTGCCCATATCACTGGAGCGTCTATGTCCGTCACAACTTTACGGTCTCCGTTAATCTTTTTTAATCTGATCCCGGTAATTTTCGAGCTTTCATACCATTCGACTGCAGCTTTTATTGCTTCTTTAATATCATTAGTGGGGCTTTTCAAACTCATCAGCAGACAAGTAATCCCAGTACTTTCGCCACCACTAATTGATGGATGTTCATAAGATCGAGCGCCTCTGGGTTCAAAAGTGATTCTATCGTGTTGTGCACACCAGGCAGTTAAACGGTCATTGACCCTGATTTGGCATTTAAGGATACATTGGACTCCCTTATCAAAAGATGTCCTCGTTAGGTGGATGATTTTTTCAGGTACAAAATTGTATATTTTCTTGCTATA
>JABSSR010000251.1 GCA_013213965.1 Verrucomicrobiales bacterium
AATTCGCGGTGATGCATCTAAGCCTGACCTCAAAGTTAAACCCATGATACCTAGTATCTTTTCTGCCGTTGGGCCTGAACCGGAACCAACTGAAAATAGTTCAGGCCGCCGGTTGGCCCTTGCTAAATGGATCACGGATCCTTCCAATCCCCTCACGGCCAGAGTCATGGTAAATCGTATTTGGCAGTATCATTTTGGAAAGGGTATTGTGGGTAGCCCTAATGATTTTGGGCGCGCAGGTGAGCCCATATCAAATCTTGAACTTTTGGACTGGCTAGCTACTGAATTTGTTAAAAGTGAATGGTCCATTAAGCATATGCACCGAGTCATTATGAATACCAAGGCCTACCGAAGATCCTCTAATCCAAACGTTCAGAATGCAGATAAGGATCCTGGCAATGTTCATCACTGGAGAATGAATCTTAGGCGCTTGGAGGCCGAAACAATTAGGGATAGGATCCTTCAAATAAGTGGGCAACTCAATCATAAACGAGGAGGACCAAGTTTTTATCCTGCACTGAATGGTGAAGTTGTTGCAGGCGCTTCAAAACCGGGCCGCGGCTGGAGATGGTCGAACGAAGAGGATCAGAAACGCAAAAGTGTCTATGCCTTTGTCAAAAGGACAATGGTATATCCATTCTTTGAACTCTTTGACTATGCGAATACTGAAGGATCTCTTGGGACTCGTCCACAAACGACCGTTGCGCCGCAGGCCCTACTGATGCTGAATAGCGAACTCATTACTGAAAGTGCTAGTCTCATTTCAAAACGTGCTCTGTCCAGTAAAGATCCTGTCGGTGAAGCATTTCGAATTATATTGGGCAGGGATCCAGTTACCGCGGAGAGAAGCATGGCGAAAAGTTTCTTAATTGATCAGCATAAAAAACAAGAGCCATTGAAGGGACAGATACGTTTCAGGCCAGACTATTCGTCTGCATTTTTCAATGATTATCACAAAATTCTTCCCTCCAAGCAATTCCTCAAAGGCCCCGCTTCAGGGTGGGATTATTTTAAGGGTAAATGGACAGGTGGCTATGAGGGGATACTCAGAGCCGAACGTGACTGGCCCGCTTTTGCTTTGTTTCGAATGGACTCGAGAGACTTTAAGATCAGTGGCAAAATTCATTTGGAGAATATTACGGAAAGAGTGTCAATTTTGCTGAGGGCCCGCCCAAGAAGCGATGAGTTTGATGGTTATGCGGCAATAATTGACGCCGTTTCCAATGAGGTTATTTTAAAGCGTTACGAGAAAGGGAAGTTTGAAACTATCGCAAAGGCATCTGCCGGCGACTTGAGAAGAGGATTCTTAGACTTCACAGCTGAATTAGTTTCGGGTGAAATTCGATTTGAAATTTCCGGAACAAAGATTCAGATAAAAGACGATGAACCGATTTCAGGTCAGGGACGCTTTGGTGTCAGTTCGTGGGGAGGGAGCGTGACCTTTGATGAGCTTTCCTTTGAGCATGAAGGACAAAATTATCCTATAATTCAAATAGATCATTCTGGCTCTGATTTGATCAAAAACGACAAGAAAATTGTTCTTAAGGAAGATCCTCAAATCATTCAAAGAAGAGCAATGGCGGAACTTTGTTCCCTGTTATTAAATCTCAATGAATTTGTTTATGTTGATTAAGGGTAAGAAATTTGGAAAATAAGAAACTTTAATGAGAAAAATGACATCAATGTTGCAAGAACAGGACCGGAGGAACTTTCTTAAATCTTTCGGGACTTCGATGGCTGGCCTTTCGCTTTCTGGAATTTTTTCTGGGCACCAAGTATTTGGTGCGGCTCCGGCAAGTTCTCTCATTAACCCCATGGCGCCCAAGCCTCAGGACTTTGCTGTCAAAGCCAAGGC
>JABSSR010000252.1 GCA_013213965.1 Verrucomicrobiales bacterium
CCTCCTCTACTTCCGGCGTTTTCTCCTCTGCTTTCGGGGCTACCTCTTCTGCCTTTGGAGATTTCTCCTCTGCTTTCGGAGTTTCCTCTTCAGGTAATTCCTTTTCGTCTTCAGCCATATAAATTAAATTAATATTCTAGGAATAAAATCCCTTAAAGAATTAGTTAAACCTTTCCTTTCTTCGCGTTCGGGTTTCGTTCAACCCCTACCGTTCTTCTTTTTCCGCCTTTGCGTGTTCGTGCATTTGTCTTAGTTCTCTGCCCTCGAACGGGCATGCCTCTCCGATGCAAAATTCCACGATAGGAATTAATTTGCTGTAACCGCTTCATGTTAGCTTGAAGCTCTCGCCTAAGGTCACCCTCAATTATAATACCAGCTAAATTGATGGCATTCACTATTTGGCTCAATTGCTCGCCACTAAGTTCTCCTGTGCGTATATCTGGATCAATGCCTGCCTCCTCAAGAACCTTCTTCGCTGTTTGATGGCCTATACCATATATGTATGGAAGTGATGCTTCTATACGCTTCTCGTTCGGAATCTCTATACCTAATAGCCTAGCCATTTGAAAATTAACCTTGTCGTTGCTTGTGCCTTGGATTTTTGCAAATAACTCGCACGACTCCCTCTCGACGAATAACTCGACAAGATTCACAAAATCGTTTCACTGAAGGTCTTACTTTCATTTTATTTGCTTTGTTTTTTTGCGGTCTAAGCCTGTGAAGCTCTACTTTTTTCTGCCGCAATTCGAAACTCTTTAGCTCCTTCACACCTAGCACTACTTTCATCAAAGAAGCACCAAAGATTTATAACATGAAGAAGCGTGACAGCTTCCGCAAAAGCGGAGGAAATCTTTAGCATAGATTACGCATTCTGCAAGGCACTCTTCTCCTATTTTTAAGGCAAATCATATACTTGAAGTTGATAAATACTTAAGATTAATTGAAATTTAAGCTGTAGATCCAGCCATCATAGTCCTTTCACGCCAAGTTAAGATCTCCGGGTCCCCATCAGTGATTAATACAGTATGTTCAAAATGAGCACTTTGTTTCCCATCTGCGGTTACTACAGTCCAGTCATCATCAAGCATTTTTATCCCTGAACTTCCCATATTTACCATTGGTTCGATTGCCAAAATCATACCTTGTCGCAATTTTGGTCGATTCGTTTTGGGTCGATAATTTGGAATCTGTGGTGGCTCGTGAAGGTTCTTACCTACCCCATGACCTACAAATTCTCTAACAACCGTAAACCCTTTTGTTCGAACGTGCTTTTCTACAGAAGCACACAAGTCACCAAGCATGACACCTTCCCTCGCAAAGTTTATGGCAATATGAAGTGATTCTTCGGTTGCCAAAAGGAGCTGCTCAACTTCATGCCCAACATCTCCTACAGGAACAGTCAAAGCATTATCACCTACCCAACCATCCTTAATTATCCCAACATCCAATTTAATAATGTCACCAGGTTGAATAACCCTTGAACCACCAATGCCGTGCACAATTTCATCATTCACTGATATACAAACATTGCCAGGGAAGGCAGGGCCATTCCTTTGCTTGTAACCCAAGAAAGCACTCTTGCAATTATTTTTTCCCATTAACTCAGCCGCAAAAGAATCAACTTCCCCAGTCGTAGCACCAGGCTTTATTTGAGCAGCAGATTCTAAAAGAATATCACGGGCTAACCCACAAGCCACACGCATAGACTCAACTTGTTTGCCTCGATAAATTGGCATCTTTCCTCTGCTTCTGTTAACTCCGAAAAAGCATTAATTAATCATCATCAACTCCCCGAGTTGATCCCAATTGCGACAACTCCAACTATAATAAGCACTGCAATAAAAAGATAAAGCCACACCATGGAATTTCCTCCAGCAGTCGAGCCGCCACCTAATCGACGATCAGTTCGTCCACGGATTTTTCCTTTACGTAAAAATCCATCGTAATGCCTTTGTATTAGGTGAGTCTCTGCCTGTCTCATCATGTCCAGAAGAACACCAACCAAGATCAAAAGGCTAGTACCTCCAAAGAACTGAGCAACGTTCATTGAAATTCCTGCTCTTCGAGCAACTAAGGCCGGCAACAATGCAATGACAGTAAGAAAAATCGCTCCAGCAAACGTTAAGCGACTCATTGTGAAATCAAGGAAATCAGCAGTAGGTTTTCCTGGTCTGTGTCCTGGAATGTATCCACCGTTCTTCTTTAGATCATCAGCTATCTGTGTTGGTTGAAACATTGTCGCAACCCAGAAGTAACTAAAAAAGAAAATCAACAGTCCCGTTAACGTGTAATACATCCAACCCTGTGTCATATTCGCCGCAAATCTGTTTGCAGCTTCACTTCCAGGCATTAGGAAACTAATTATTTGCGCAGGGAACAGCACAATCGCCTGAGCAAAGATAATTGGCATCACTCCTGCATAATTTACTTTCAATGGAAGGTATGAACTTTGCCCTCCATAAACTTTTCTCCCAACAACTCGTTTAGCGTATTGAATTGTTATCTTTCTTACTGCCTGAGTAATACTAATCACAGCTGCAATCACTACAAAAAGCAATGCTACCAAAAAGACCAGTGTTAGAGGCTGTTGCAATTCGCCCACTTCGGCCCTCGATATATATGTTTCCCATACCTGCACCAAAGCGCCTGGCAGAGCTGAAACTATATTTACTGAAATTATAAGCGAAATTCCATTTCCAATACCTCTCTCAGTGACCTGCTCCCCTAGCCACATCATTAGCATTGTTCCAGCCGTAATAACCATGACAGTTACAAAAACAAATCGGGGGCCATATCCAGGCACAAGAGCCGTTCCTGAATCACTCATATAACGAGCAATGTCAGCAAGGAAAATATTATTCGCCGGATTCTCTAATGACCTGGCAAGCATCCATCCCTGTATTAGACATAGAACAATCGTAACATAACGGGTAAGCATGTTAATTTTTGCTCTTCCTCCATCTTCCCGAGATAATCTTTGTAATTGAGGAACAACCGCAGTCATAAGCTGCATCATAATTGATGCACTAATGTAGGGCATAATGCCTAATGCAAAAATAGCGCAATTCTTAAGACCTCCTCCACTAAACACGTTAACAAGTGCTCCGATCGCTCCTCCTGCTGTATCCTCTCCTGCTTTAGCATTATCTGCAGCCGCTTTAATCGCTTCCTGCAACACTGTTGAATTTACGCCAGGGAGTGGGATTGCTGCACCAACTCTAACAATAACAATGATTATAAGAGTAAAGAAAATCCGCTGCATAAGCTCCGGTATTTTTAATGTATTACTGAACGCAGAAATCATAATCGTTATGTAAGATATTAGTAAGAGATCAAAATCAGATCATCCCAATTCGGAATTGGTATAAACCGATCAATCGCTCTTCTCCTTTTCTTCAGGCTCTTCGGGTGCTGGCTCTTCGGGTGCTGGCTCTTCGGGTGCTGGCTCTTCGGGTGCTGGCTCTTC